>CALGTJ010000194.1 GCA_937901435.1 uncultured Rhodobacter sp.
AGCATCGTTCAGGGGCAACAAGGTTTTTGGACCTGTGCGCTATCTGGTCTCGGAAGCCCGTCAGATATCCCTTCGGATCAGGGTGTGAGACGGTCATATCCGCGCAACTGCGTTTCGGGTCGCCCTCATGGCTGATACGGGTGGCGAAACCCAAAACATGCGCGCGAAAATCCTGGTTGTTTTCAAACAGTGCGTCGACCAACCCGCAAGACAGGGCATATTCGCCTTTCACGGGATCACCCGAAAGGATCATTTGCGTTGCCGCTTCCAGCCCGGCAATCCGTGGCAGCCTTTGGGTGCCCCCGGCGCCTGGCAGCAGCCCCAGCTTGATCTCGGGCAGCCCCATCAATGCATCCGGCGTGGCGACACGGTAATCACAGGCAAGCGCGATCTCCAGCGCACCACCCATAGCGGGACCTGCTATCGCGGCGATAATAGGTTTTTTGCTGGTTTCAATCGTGACACACAGGTCTGGTAGGTCCGGCTTGTCCCAAACTGCCCCGGTACGGAACTCGACGATGTCAGCGCCGCCGCAAAAGAGCGGCAGAGCCGAGCATAGAACGATAGCTTTGACCTGTTCATCGGCGTCCAACTCGTGGATGGCCGAGGAAAGCGCCTGCCGCATCTTCAGGCCAAGAGCGTTCACTGGAGGGGCATTCAGCTCAATGAAAGCGACACCCTCGGTGTGTTTAATGGAAATCATGTTTGGAAACCTCAATTGGACTGTTTGGCAAGATCTTGTTCGATCTCTGCCCAATCGTCGAAGTGGATTACATTGCAGGGTGAATTCACGTTCTCGAGCCAGACAAAGACGGAGATGAATGGCTGGTCATAGACCCGGGTGGCGTGGGGATCGCCCGCCGCGTTCCAGATAAGTGATCCAGCCGAATAATCCTGCCAGTCACGGGTGCCAAACCGCCAACCAGATTTCTCGGACAGGTTCAGGTACAGCTCTGGCGCGTCGTGGTTGTGGTCGCGATACAGCGTCCTTGGGCCCAGCATGAAAATGCCAAGGTTGAAATCGGGATGGTGATGTCCACATGCGTCTGGCCCAATTAGCAGAGTATGCAGGTTACACTTTGTGTATCCCTC
>CALGTJ010000195.1 GCA_937901435.1 uncultured Rhodobacter sp.
CTGTCTTCCAATACGCGGTCATATTCATCAGGCTTCAGACGAGACATGCCATAGGACCCAGAGGTCGTGGCAAGGATGTTGGCACCTTCATCCATCACCCAAAGCCGGAAACTGGTTGTGCCCCAATCGACTGCGACAAAGAAAGCTTTTGACATTGGTAGGCCTCAGTCGCAGATGTTGAATTTGCGGATAAAATCGTGATCAGGCGTCACACCGATACCCGGTCCCATCGGTAGGGCCACGGTGCCATTGTTCGCAGCAACCTGTCCCTGAATGTCCAAGGGTGTCGTCAGCAAATCATCACGGAATGAATTGTGCGTTGTGTCAAATTCCAGCATCGGCTCCCACGGATGTAACCCGCCTGGCAATGGCGGCATCGCTGCAAGCAGGTGCATGTTGGTGGCGACCGCCACGGCAGAGCCCCAGACATGGTTCACAACGGGCGTGAAATGCGCGTGGCACAGGGCCAACACGCGCAGGTATTCTGAGATGCCGCCAAGCGCGCATACCTCTGGTTGGGCAATGTCGAGGCCACGGCTTTCCAGCAATGTGCGCCAACCCCAACGGTTGAATTCAGCTTCGCCGCCCGAGATGTTCACCCGCAGGCCCCGCCGCAATTCACGGTACCCATCGAGGTCTTCGGGGGCGACGGGTTCTTCGAACCAATAGGGGTCGAACTCCGCCATGGCGCGGCCCACATAGAACGCATCATGGGTCGTATAGGCGTGGTTGGCGTCGATCATAAAACGATAGTCATCGCCCACACCACGTCGGACCGCCTCGATCAGGCGCACATCGTCTTTGGGGCCAAGGCCGACCTTCATCTTGGTGGCCTTAAAGCCCATGCCTTTGATCGCAGCGGCCTCGTCGGTGAACCGAGCTACAAGGCTGTCCGCACCTTCGGGGCGCAGCATCATGCCGTAGCCGTACACCTCAATCCGGTCGCGATGAGCCCCACCGATCAACTGATAGAGCGGCATGCCCGCGACTTTGCCCGCAATGTCCCACAGCGCAATGTCGACACCGGACAATGATTGTAGCGGCATCCCCTTCTGGCCGTGATCGCGCATCAGGTTATAGACCTTGTGCCAAATCACGTCGCGGTCCAGCGGGTCCATTCCCAGCACCATCGGCTGGATCACTTGTTCGACAATTCCTTTGTTGGCCAAAGCGATGTTGCCCGCGCCAAAACACTCGCCCCAGCCAGTAATGCCTTCGTCAGTTTCCACCTCGACCAGATGGGCGGTGCGTTTGTGATAATACTGCTGTGAATAGCCCAGTGGTTCCGGCAGATCATATCCCAATACATGGCTGGTGATGCGGGTGATTTTCATGGGTTCAGCCCTCCGAATGTTGACGTGTCGAGAGCGCGCGTGATCCGCTTTTGGACAAGATAGTCGTGCAGCGCGAGCGCCGAGCAATCATGTCCGATCCCTGATTGCCCGATCCCACCGTGTGGCAGATCAATGTCATATTTCACGCCGTTGATCTGGATTTCGCCGTAGCGTAGTTGCGCAGCGAAATGTTCAGCCCGCGTCAGATCGCGGGTAAAGATATAGGCTGTCAGTCCGCCTTCCTCACAGTCGTTGGCCATGCGCAGAAGGTCGGTGTTATCGTCGAATGGGACGATGCTGACGATTGGACCAAAGGTTTCCTCGCGGTACACCGCCATCGTTTCGATAACATCAGCCAGAACCGTTGGCGCCAGAAAGTGGCCTGCATTCATGCCCGCAGGACGCTCGCCACCTGCAAGTAGAGTGGCTCCGTCGGTAACGGCATCATCTATCAAACCCTTCAGCCGTGACCATGCACGTCCGTCGATCACGGGTCCGGTGGTGATGTCGGAGTGTTTGTCGAATCCGACCTTTGCTGCTCTTGCGCGATCCACGACTTTTTGGGTAAAGACTTCACGCACCGCCTTGGCCACAAAAACACGGTTCGGTGAGACACAAATCTGCCCTGCATTGCTGAACTTCACGCCCGTGACGATGTCGGCGGCCAGATCAAGATCGGCATCCTCAAATACCAACACGGGCGCGTTGCCGCCCAGTTCCATCGAGTAGCGTTTGATCGACGTCGCGCCCGTGCGCATGATATGCTGGCCCGTCTTCGTTGAGCCGATCAGCGTGATGACTTGTGGAATGGTTGACGCACTCAATGCATCCGCCACCGCATAGCTCTCGGTCGCCAGGATTTGCACAACCCCTTTGGGCAGCCCGATCTGCGCGCACAACGCCCCGACAGCATAGGCCGAAATTGGTGTCGCATCCGACGGTCGAATGATAATCGGGCAACCTGCCGCCATAGCCGGTCCAATTTTAAAGGCAAGATTCAGCAGCGGGA
>CALGTJ010000196.1 GCA_937901435.1 uncultured Rhodobacter sp.
GATCGGCCCCTTGGAACGAGTAAATCGACTGTTTTTTATCGCCAACAACAAAGATCGTGCGCAGCACATCGTTGCGTGCGCCAAGGCCAGAGGTGAATTCCTGCGCAAGACTTTCGATCACCTGCCATTGGGTCGGGCTGGTGTCCTGCGCCTCGTCCACGAGGATATGATCCAGCCCTCCGTCCAGACGATACAGAACCCATGCCGCGACAGAATCATTGGCCAGCAAAGCACGGGTCTTTTCGATCAGATCGTCGAAATCCAGCCACCCATTGCGTTGTTTTGCGGCCTCATAGGCGGGCAGGAACGCACGGGCAAAAGTGTAAAGTGCGCGGGTTTTCAACATGGCGCGCAGGCCAAGCAGGCGGTCCCGCACGGCCTCGATCCGCAGCATCAGATCGTTCAGATCATCCATCCAGTCGACCAGCGCGGCTTGGGTCTTTTTGGTCGGAACAGAGCCTATCTTGGCCCCAAAAGGTGACTTTGCCGAGGCTCCGAAAAGAAAAATACCACACAGCAGGTCAATATCGGCAAGGCCGGGTGTCTTTGGATCAAACCCGGCCAGCTTGTCGGCGTTCTTTTGATCGGTCACGGTTCCTGAGCGAAAGGCGGGCAGGATCGCGGTGATCAGATCGCCCTCGCTGCCATCAAACGCCTCTTCTGGCAGTTCCTCAGCGCTATACCCCGGTGGCAGGCCAAACCAGCCTGCGATGTCATCGTCACTGACAGGACGCAAAAGCGCCTTTGCCTTGGCGGCGACCCCTTGGGTGAATTTCCCCAACTCGTCACCAGAGAAATAGGTTGCAAGTGCATCCACCGCCGCGGGGTCAAGCCCGTCTGCCAGACGATCCACCACGTCCTCGCGCAGGATGCTGGCCGTGCGGTCGTCCATCTCGACAAAGCTGGGCGTGACGCCTGCCTCTAGCGGAAAGCGCCGTAACAGAGACGCACAAAATGAGTGAATCGTTTGAATCCGCAATCCGCCGGGCGTTTCAATAGCGCGGGCAAACAACCGCCGCGCCTTGGCAAGACGTTCGGGATCGCGTGTGTCGGTGATGCCGAGCTTGGCCAGTTCTGTGCCAAGATCACGGTCCGATCGCATCGCCCAATCGCCCAGCCGCTTGAACAGGCGGTTCTGCATCTCGGATGCGGCGGCTTTGGTATAGGTCAGGCACAGGATATTCTGCGGCTCGACGTCCTCCAGCAGCAGACGCGCCACACGATCAGTCAGAACCCGCGTCTTGCCAGACCCAGCGTTGGCGGACAGCCAGGTGGACATATCCGGCTCTGCCGCGCGGTTCTGTTGCTGGGTTGCTTCGTTTATGGTCATGACAGCGCCTCTTTGGGGCCGACCTCTTGTGGATCGGCCTCATCGCTTTCGCTCCACTCCCCGAACCGGGCGAGGTGATCGTAATCGCCGTCAAAGCCTGTTTTGTCGACAGCCCGACGCGAGGTATAGCCCCGGCTACGATCCTGAAAGGCGGCGATCAGTTGCAGGAACTCTGCCAGAACCTGTGCCGTTTCCCCGATTTCGAGCGTGATAGGGTCAAATTTCGGGGCACTTCCCAATCCGATATAACCGATCTCTGGCACCTCTTGCGCGCCTAACTCTTCCAATGCGCCCTGTTCCAGCATCATCGCGGACAAGCGTAGCTGTTTGTCGAAATGCTCTTGTTGCGGCTTTGTCGGAGGGCTGCCGGTTTTGTAGTCGTAAACCACCAAAGACCCGTCCTCGCGCCGGTCGATCCGGTCGATCTTGCCGCGCAGGGTGACGTCGACCTGTGGCAGATGCAGCCGCGCGTTTTTTTCCAGCGCAAAGGGGATTGCGTGGGACTGCCGGTCAATCTCGCCCGCGATAAACCAATCGGCTACCCGACCCAGTCGCGCGCGCCACATTTTGCGGATGGCTGGCCATGCGACCTCTGTGTCTAGCACGTCATCCGCTATGGTCATCAGGCGGTCCACATCAGAGGGATGCTTGACCGGTCCCGAGGCAATGAACCGTTCGACAACCTCATGCAGCACATTCCCCCGCAAGGGCGCATCGGCCATCAGCCGCAGCGGATTCAGAGGATAAAGGCCCAGCACCCGGCGCGCGTAGATCGCATAGGGGTCGCGGATCAGCTTTTGCACCTCGGTGATAGAAATTTCCTTTGGCCGCATGTCCACAGGCGGGCAGGGAGAGGGGCGTTTCTCTGGGTTAACCTTGACCTCTGGCGCGTCCACCTGTTCTGCCAAGGCTGTCCAGATGGCCCCGCGTTTGCGCATGGCCTCTAGCGCCGCCTTGCTATCACCGGACAGACCCTCAAGCAGGTTGGTCAAGCGGTTCAGCCAGCGAGAGGCGACAGTCTGGCTTTCATCGCTGCGGATTGCGCGGGACAGCACGACCTCTTTTGCGGCAATCGCCTGTTGAAAATCATGGGCAGAAAGGCCGATCTGACGGTCAGGCAACAGCAGCCCCATCGCATTGCGCATCTTGCGGTTCAGCCAGGGATCAGGTTTTGGCGGCTCGGGCCAGACGCCTTCGTTCAGGCCGGACAGAATGACCAGATCTGCGCCCTGCACGCGGGTCTCCAGCGTGCCCCAAATCATGATATTGGGATCGGCGACAACGGCGTCACGGACCTCGCCACGCTGCAAAACCGCCTTAAACAGAGACTGATAATCACCGGGGCCAAGCGTGCCACCATGGTCTGCCTCTGCGCGCAATTCTTGTACCCAGCGCAGGGCTTCTTTACCTGCTGCCTCTAACCACAACTCGCCTGATCCTTGCGCACCCGGCCCCCCGGCAAGCCGTTCTGCCAGTTGGATATGGTGGTTCAGGTGATCAGACAAAGGGCGTTCTGTAATATCGGGCAGCCCATCGATAAGCCCGCAAAGCCACGTGACCCAAATCTGTCGATCCGGCTCTGCCTTGGCGGACCACAGCGTCAGGGCCTCGGGTGTGACATAGGCAGGTCCACGGCGACGCAGCCACAGTTCCAACTCTCGCGTGTTCAGCAGATGAGGCCCGCGCGTCTCGGCACCGGTGCTGGTCAAGGGATGCTTGAGCAGAGTCAAAAGAATCTCAGGCGACATCCTTTGCCCGAACAATCCCGCCACATGCCGCAAAAACCGACCGGGCGCCGACAAAGGCAGGGGACGACCGGCGCTATCGTCAGGCACGATGCCCCACCGATCCAACGCGGCGGTGACCTGTCGCGTTAGGGTCCGGTCAGGCGTGATCAGCGCGGCGGTCTGCCCGTCCTCGGCGGCTTTGCGCAACAACAGGGCAATCGCGCTGGCCTCGGCACGCGAAGAGGGCGCCTCGATCAGGCTCATATGCTCTGTTGCAATGTCGATGTCGCGCAGATGTTGACCGTCTACCAGCCATTGATCCGTCACAGGGGCAGGGCGCAGGGCAAGCGACAGCAATTTGTTGCGCGCAGGATTGGCAGGGGGGTGACCGGGCGACCAGTTTTCAATATCGCCCGCAGACAGTTCGAGGTCCGACATAAAGCGGCTAAAGCGGTACTGCGGGTGATCCTCTGCGGTCAGCGCGGTCTTAAGGCCGCTCCAAACGCGGGTTGGCAGGTCGAAATCGACACCGGGCAACACGACTGCGCCTTGCGGCAGCTTTGCCACGGCTTGCATGAACAACGAGGTTGCGCCGCGCGATCCCGTAGACCCCGCAACAATGATGGGGTGGCGCGGAGGCGTCATGGCCCATTCGGCGCAGATCCGTTCAATCACCATCCTCTGCCGTGCCTCGGCGTCTGGGTCCTGCCCACTATCGGCCCCGAAATACGGTTCAACCAGATTGACGAACGACAGGGACCGCTGCCAATGGCCGGACATTTCCTTGGACAGTTCTGACATATCGTGGCTGCGCAGTGTTTCTGGTGCCACGCCTTCGCCCTGCATCTCGTCCATCAGCGCGGCAAGGCTGTCGGCCAGATCGAACAGGGCCGAGCGCGGGGCCAGATCAGGCTGTTGATCCAGCAATCCAGCGATCAGTTGGGTCAACTCCAGACGCCGCCGCAGACCAGAGACGGGCAGAGGGATATTGGCAAACTGCGTATCGCGCGCAAGATCGGTCACCAACCTGATCCGGGGCAACAAGCGCCCTGGCCCCGCGTCAAACAAAGACTTTAACCGTCGCTGCATGCGCCGCGTGTTCACATAGATTTCGACCCGCGCAAGGGTTTCTGGCGGTTGCTCGCCCATGCGATCCAATAGCCCTGCCAGCAAAGCCCTTGGAAAATCCACGCCCGGAGGAAGGCCAAAAACGCGAGCGGTTTCTGTAGGGTCAAACACGCAACATATCCTCGGCCATCGTTATACTTTCGGGTTGGCCAACGTCGCACCATTGCCCGTCATGCACCATGCCAAACAAACGGTCCTGTCTGATAAACATGTCCCAGAGCAGGTTAAGCGAAAACACCTGTTGTTTAATCTCTGCCAATCGTGCGGTTTTGATGATTTGAAGGCCAGAATAGATATAGCCCGGCCCCCTGATCAGCCGACCGTCAGTGTCACAGGTGAAATCCCCGGCACCTGAATGGCCAAGCGCGCTGTCTGGTGGGATCAGGCATAAAAGCGCGTCCATGTGATCCGGATTCCATTGCTTTAACAGTCGTGCAATCGGATTGTGCCCGGTCCAGACAGCATCCGTGTTCAGGGTCAGCACAACATCGCGATCAAGGCGGGTCAGAGCCTGTTTTAGCCCACCGCCGGTTTCAAGCAGTACAGCTTCGCGGATCGGTGTGACGCCTTGGGTCAGCACATGCGCCTCTAACGCGTCGGGCTGGTAGAAGGTATTGGCAAAGACACGCTTTATATTGGCCCCGCGCACCAGATCCAGAGCGTGATCCACCAAGGGACGCCCCGCGACGCGCACCATCGGCTTTGCCATATGATCGGTCAGAGGGGCCATGCGCGTTCCACGCCCAGCCGCAAAGAGCATTATCGTGTCGGGCATAAGGCCCTCAGGCGTTGCAGGGCGGCATCATCAGGTACGGGCAAATCTGTTGCAATCATCTCTGCCAGATCAGCAAGCGCAGGATGTTCAAGACTGTGCTGCACATACCCCCAAACGCGCGGGATAAAATCGATATAGCGCGGTTTGCCGTGTAACTGGCACAGGCGCACAAAGATACCAAGGATGCGAAGATTCCGTTGCAGGCTGATGGCAGCGTAGGTGACGGCAAAATCGACCCTGTTCCGTCCTGTTCTGGCGATAAAGTGATCAATGGATTGCGCAGCGACATCTGGCGTCACGTCACGACGGGCGTCTTGCAGCATTGACACAAGGTCATACCCCGCAGGTCCCATCATTGCGTCCTGATAATCCAACAGGCCGACCCTTTGCACGCCAACGCGAGCGGGCAACCAAACAAGGTTCTCTGCATGGAAATCCCGCAGCAACAGCGTTGGCCGCGGATCAACAACCTCTCGCAGAACAGTGGCTAGTTTTGCCTGAAACGCAGTCTTTTGGTCAATGCCCTCGTCGTCGGTCAACGCCTTGCGGTACCAGTCATAAACCGGCGCAATCTGGTCGCACATCACGTCGATGGTAAAATCAGAAAGTGACGGCACGGCTGGGCGCCGATCCAGATCCACAAGCACATCGACGGCAGCAAGATAAAGCGGCGCCTCAAGCGATGGGTCATCTGCAATACTCTTTGCGAATAGCGTATCGCCCAGATCCTCCATCAGGATGAACCCTCGTACAGGATCGCTTGCGATGATCTGGGGGGGGCACAAACCGAACCCGGTCAGCACCCGCGTCATATACAAAAAAGGCGCGATGTCTGCTCCGTCGTTAGGGGGGGTATCCATCAGAACGGCGTTTTTGGAGTCCTTGGTCAGTCGGAAATAACGCCGGGCAGAGGCGTCTCCGGCCAGAGATTGCATGTTTGCGCCACACCAATCGGTTTGGGCGACGAAGCCGTGGATTTCGGCAAGCCTATTCACGTGCGCAATCCAGAATAACGCTCCAACGACTGTCCTCAGAACTGGCCAGCAACATCCGCTCTCCGGGTTGTTCGGTCATGGTGAAATGCAGGGTCAGCGCGCCTATCGGAGTTTCGTGGCCCAGTCTGTCGGGCCATTCCGCCAGACAAATGGCCGTGTCAAAAGCCTCGTCCAGCCCGAGCTCATAAATCTCATCCACCGATGTCAGACGGTAAAGATCGCTGTGCCAGATCTCGACATCGCCAGCGTCGTAGGTCTGCACCAAAGTGAACGTCGGCGAGGGGACATCCTCGACCCGTCCAGCCAGCGCAAGCTTTGTTTGAACGATGCCGCGCGCAAAATGCGTCTTTCCCGCGCCAAGATCGCCGCTTAACAACAGGACATCCCCGCCACTCAACGCAGGGGCAAGGCGCGCGGCAAAATCCGTGGTGTCCTCTGGCGAGGCAAAACGATAGCTGCGTTGAAAGGGCGTGTTCATCCGCTCAATTTGACCAAGCCCTGCGGCGGCTGCAACAGGGCTTGTGCCAGTGACGCCATTTATCAGACTAGCTGTCGCAGCGCTTTGCGGCTTCTTCAACGGCTGCGGTGAACCCGAGCAAGGAAAAAGTGTCTTCGGTTTTTGTGCCGCGCGAAGATGAGGCTGTCAAAACGGCAGTCGCCCCGCGTTTCATTGCGCCGATGATCTTTGCGTCGTCGTCAGTGGATGCAGACCACGCCATTTCGCCTTCGGTGAACAATTCAAATGTCGTTCCGTCGATATTCAGATTGACGGTCGACCCTTTGCGGAAAGGATAACCCCCCGTAAAGGACACCTGTCCCTTTACGTTCGAGCTGGGAACATAAGACACGAACAACAGGATGTCGCCACGTCTTACGGCAACAACACGGCCCTCGCGGGAGTTGACGGTCTCTTTTGGGCTGGACACGCTCCAGCATTGAGAAGGGCCACTTGCTTCGAACACACTCCAGTCGGTGTGCGCAGCAACGCGATTTTTGGATTCCTGCGCGACGGTCGCATTTGCAACAAGCATCATCCCGACAATGGCGAACCCACGAATTAGTCCTGCGTACATCTGTTTACAGCCTCCAGCTGTGTCTGCCTCTCGCTGCAGATCCCGGTCAATCTGGCGTGACCTTTCCGAACCCGCATGCGATGTTCAATCATGTTTTCTCAGTTTAACGGAAAGATGCCGATTTATGAAAGCCCCTTGGCAGAAAATCGCGCACAGGTGAAGGACAAAGACAAATGACTACAGCTGTTCCCATGGTAGAGCTTTGGCGAGGCCCTTTTTTTGAGTCTGTTCATACCGGCCATGCGGTGATTTGCGACGAGGCGGGCGAGATCGTTCAGGCTTGGGGTGATCCGGATCAGGTGATTCTACCCCGATCGTCCAGCAAGATCATTCAGGCGCTGCCCCTGATTGAAAGCGGTGCGGCGGATGCCTTTGGCCTGAGCGTGGCACAACTGGCACTGTCCTGCGCCTCGCATCAGGGGGCCGCAATCCATTCGGATCTGGTGCAGACATGGCTTGGCGACCTCGGATTATCCGACGCGGATCTGCGATGCGGCACAGAAGCGCCAAGGGATCATCCGGCACGCGATGCCCTGATCAAAACCGATAGCTCGCCATGCCAGTATCACAACAATTGCTCTGGCAAACACTCTGGTTTCCTGACGTTGACCAAGCATTTGGGGGCAGGGCCGGATTATATCGATCTGGATCATCCGGTTCAGATTGCGGTGAAAGAGGCGCATGACTCTGTTACGGGCAAGGATTCGCCCGGCTATGGCATTGACGGCTGTTCTGCCCCGAACTTTGCGACAACCGTTCATGGGCTTGCGCATGCGATGGCGCAATTTGCGAGTGCGGATCAGTCCACGACACGCGGGCACGCCATGACCCGTCTTGTCAACGCGATGGTAAGCTTTCCCGAACTTGTCGCCGGAGAGACCCGTGCCTGTACCGAATTGATGCGCGCAATGGACGGTCGGGTGGCGATCAAAACTGGGGCCGAGGGGGTGTTTATTGCGATCCTGCCAGAGCAGAAATTGGGCGTGGCGCTAAAAATCAGCGACGGAACGACGCGGGCCTCTGAATGTGCGATGGCGGCGATTTTGGTGAAGTTGGGCGTTCTGGACGCGAATCACCCGGCAACGGTAAAACGGTTGAATGCGCCGATTCTGAACCGACGCCATCTGGATACAGGTATCATGCGCGCAGTTCCCGGACTGTTTTGATCGAATTGCCTTGGCAATCCGACCAACTGGGGGCGCTGCCCCCAGACCCCCAGAGTATTTTTGCCAAGATGAAAGGCAGGTGGTTCTATTGGACTGCAAATTCGGATTTTGAGTAGCCTTGCAGATAGAGCAGTGCGGTCAGATCGCCGTGGTTGATCCGCACGTCACACTGCGCGGCAACGGAAGCTTTTGCATGTAGGGCGACCCCCGTGCCCGCGATGCCAAGCATTCCCAGATCGTTGGCACCATCACCGACTGCGATGACGTCGGCGGGGGCAATGCCGAGGTGCTTGGTGATCTCGTGCAGGGCCGCGACCTTGGCATCACGCCCGAGGATCGGGTTTTCGACCTCTCCGGTTAAATGGCCGTTCTCGACAATCAGTGTGTTGGCGCGATGTTCGTCCATGCCCAGTGTCTGAGAGATCCCCGCGCTGAAGGCGGTGAACCCACCAGAGACCAGCGCAGTATATCCCCCTTGCGCTTTCATGGTTGCAACCAGCACCGCGCCACCGGGCATTAATGTGATGCGTTCTGCCAGCACTTTATCGATGACGCTTGCCTTCAGGCCTTTGAGCAGGCCAACGCGTTCGCGCAGCGCATCCTCGAAGTCCAGTTCTCCGTTCATGGCGCGCGCTGTAATCCCCGCGACATGGGGCCCGACACCGGCCTCATTCGCCAGTTCGTCAATACATTCCTGCTGGATCAGGGTCGAATCCATATCTGCCAGCAGCATCTTTTTGCGCTGCCCTTCTGCGGGCTGACAGATCAGATCGACGCCGATGTCCTGACAGCTTTGCCAGACGTCCCAAAGGTTGCCGGGCATTTGCAGAACGCGAAATTCTGCCGCCTCATCCACGCCAAGCCAGACCGCATCGCCCCCGCCCCAGGCATTGCGCAGGCTATCGACCAGCGGCGCCTCTAGCCCACGTGTTTCAGGATTGGTGAGCAGGGTGATGACGAACATCGCGCGATCCTTTGCCAAATGATGTATCGGATTATCGCAATAATTTCGCTTGTGAAAGGATGGCGAAGTGATAAATGCGGTCTCGGGACACCCTTCCCCAACGAAGGGCAATGTTCATGATGATTTTATCCTTTTTTTTCTGTTGTTTAGATGGCTAGAGTTGTCGGATTGTGCCAGATTTGTGCCAAAAACCCTATCGCTTATTGTGGGATCGTCCATCGCATGAGCGTAATGTTTCATGACAGTGGCAACGTATTTCCATCCGCCAAGCTTGGCGACAGTCTTAGGGTCAGTGTTGGCACG
>CALGTJ010000197.1 GCA_937901435.1 uncultured Rhodobacter sp.
GGATCACTCTCATACCGCAGCCGCCAACCGACCGTGGTGAATAATCCGGGCTAGTCACAATCACCCTTGGCCACTGATTGATACTTTGGCCGTGTCGCCGCATCTCGCTGGACCGCGCATCGTGATCCATCACGATTTGCAACTGTTCCGCCGGTTCAAAAAGCTGCGCGGTGTCGGGCCCAGAATTCTGTGGAATGAAACCCCCGAGGCATATCGGCACGCCGGGGCGGCGAATGGGGGGAATATTTTCTATCTGGATCTCAAGATGGAACCAGCCCTGCTACAAGAGATCGCCTGCAATGCTCTAAGCATGCCCTGGACCGCGCAACCGCCACTTTCAAGGAACACCGTTGCGAAAACCCACGCCCTTCTGGACAGGCACTACAGCAAGGGCACACTCCAAGAGTTCGACACATGCGAAAGGCTTAACCGCTGGAGCCCATTGGACAGGCTGACCTTCCACAGCGGCAATCAGATCAAGAAACTTCGCAAGATTTATGGCGGCGCGCCGTAAGGTGCCGATCACGCAACAAGCGGCAATATTCTACCTACCAGCGGCTTAGGGCGTCCTCGTCGTCGGCTTTGGCGGCGACCCATGTGGTGCCAGAGGCAGACACTTCTTTCTTCCAGAACGGGGCCCGGGATTTGAGGTAGTCCATCAGAAACTCTGCCGCCGAAAAAGCATCGGCGCGATGGGGGGCTGCGGTGGCGACCATCATGATCTGCTCACCCGGTTTCAGCGGGCCGTAGCGATGGATGATCAGACTGTCACACAGCGACCAACGCGCGACCGCCTCGGCCTCGATCTCGGCAATCGCAGATTGCGTCATGCCCGGGTAATGTTCGATCAGCATATGGTCCAGACTGCCACTGTCATCGCGCACGATCCCGGTAAAGCTGACCTGCGCGCCGATATCACTGCGCCCCTGCCCAAAGGTCTGCAATTCGACGCCAAGGTCAAACGGCTCTGTCTGAACCCGCACAGCCACGGCTTAACCGCCTGTCATGGGCGGAAAGAATGCAACCTCTCGCACGCCCGCCAGCGGCGCGTCGAAATCGGCCAGCTTTTGATCGACGGCCACGCGCAAGGCTGTAACATCGGCAAAGGCCGCCTCGTAGCGCGCCTCGCGCTGTTTCAACTCTTCGACCAGATCGGCCACCGTGACCGCAGAGGTCTCTACCTGCTCTTTGGGCAGACCGATGCGCTCGCGCACCCAAGCAAAATATAGGACGTCAATCATGGTGTCTCCGCCTCGCGCAGGTATGGCAGGGCTTTGCGGTAATAGTCGATACCGGTGATCAGGGTCAGGGCTGCCGCGATCCACAACAGGGTGACACCGCCGTACCAGCTCCAGATTGCGCCATAGTATTTCCAGCGGATGCCCAGCAGATCCTCTGTATTCCCTGCAAAGATATCGTTCACGATACCCACGTCCATGCCGTAGGTGTGCATTCCAAAATAATGTTCAAACAGCCCGCGTGCGAACAGCACGGTCAGAGCAAGCATCTGCGCAAAAGTTTTGTACTTTGCCAGATCGGTTACCTTTAGCTGACCCGCCTTCGCCCCAAGGAATTCCCTTAACCCGCTGACAAAAATCTCGCGGAAAAAGATCACCGTGGCGGGCAGCAGAATCCATGGGTTCATGCCGGAAAAGCCCGTGATGACCAGCAACGCGATCACCACCATCGCCTTGTCGGCGATCGGATCCATCATTGCGCCGAATTTTGTTTCCTGTTTCCACGCGCGGGCCAGATAGCCGTCGATATAGTCGGTGATGGCGGCAAGGATGAACAAGAGCATCGCGAACCAATCCGCATAGGGGCGCGAGAAATACAGGAACATGATCGCAACACCGGGGGCCGCGATAAGGCGGAGCAGGGTCAGTATATTGGGAAGCGTCCATCTCATGTGGCTGTCCTACCCTGTCTGCACCGCACAGAAAAGACACCGCTTTGTGTGTGTGACGTTTTCAGCCCGTTCGTCGGGGCCACGGACCTAGCCGCGTTCGTGGAAATAGTCATAGATTGTCTCGGCAAGGCTGTCCGAAATCCCCTCGACCGCCTTGAGATCCACCAGATTGGCACGCCCAACGGCCTTTGCACTGCCAAAATGCGCCAATAATGCGCGTTTGCGGTTGGCCCCGACACCGGGCACATCGTCTAGCGGCGTGGCGCTGATCGCCTTGGCGCGTTTGGCGCGGTGGGTGCCGATAGCAAAGCGGTGCGCCTCGTCGCGCATCCTTTGCACAAAATACAGCACCGGGTCATTGTGGCGCAAGGCCATGACGGGCCGCCCGGTGCGGTGAAATTCCTCTTTGCCCGCGTCGCGGTCCAGACCCTTGGCGACGCCAACCATGGCGATATCGGTCACACCCCATTCGGTCATGGTGCTTTGTACCGCGCTCACCTGCCCTGCCCCGCCGTCAATCAACAGCAGATCGGGCCAGGTTCCGTTCTTGCGATCTGGATCTTCCTTGAGCAGGCGTTGAAAGCGCCGTTGCAGGACCTCTTTCATCATCCCAAAATCATCGCCTGGGGTGATCTCTGTGCCCTTGATGTTGAACTTGCGATATTGCGATTTCATCATGCCTTCGGGGCCAGCCACCACCATCGCCCCTACGGCATTGGTGCCCTGAATATGCGAGTTGTCGTAGATCTCGATTCGCTGGGGCGGCGCTTCCAGACCAAAGGCCTCTGCCAGCCCCGCCAGCAGTTTGGTCTGGGTCGCTGTTTCTGCCATCTTGCGCGCAAGGCTTTCGCGGGCGTTGCGACTGGCTCCGGCAACCAGCTCGGCCTTTTCCCCGCGCTGGGGAACAAGGATTTCGACCTTATGCCCGGCCTTTTCCGACAGTGCCTCTGTCATCAATTCCGGATCTTCGATGCCATGGCTGAGGATCAACTGCCTCGGCACGTCCTTGTTGTCATAAAACTGCCCGATAAAGGCCTGAAGCACCTCGTCAGGCGATTCTGTGCCCCCCAGACGCGGGTAATAGTCGCGGTTGCCCCAGTTCTGATTGGCGCGGATAAAGAACACCTGCACGCAAGCCTGCCCCCCGTCCATATGCAGCGCGATGATATCAGCCTCTGAGACACCGCGCGGATTGATGCCTTGGGCCGATTGCACCTGCGTCAGCGCGCGGATGCGGTCGCGCAGGGCGGCGGCGCGTTCAAACTCCATCTCTTCGCTGGCCTTGGCCATTTCTGCGGCCAGCTGTTCCTGCACCTTGGTGGATTTGCCTTGCAGGAACCGCTCGGCGTCATTCACCAGCGTGGCGTAATCCTGTTCAGAGATATGCCCAACGCAGGGCCCACTACAGCGTTTGATCTGGTATTGCAGGCAGGGACGCGTGCGCGACTCGAACATGGAATCCGAACAATTGCGCAGCAGGAACACGCGCTGCAACTGGTTCAGCGTGCGATTGACGGCCCCGGCGCTGGCGAAGGGGCCATAGTACGCCCCCTTTTCCTTCTTGGCGCCGCGATGCTTGGTAATCTGGGGAAAGCCATGATCCTTGGCCACCAGAATATTGGGAAAGCTTTTGTCATCGCGCAGCAGCACGTTGTAGCGCGGCTTGAGTTGCTTGATCAGGTTCTGTTCAAGCAACAGCGCCTCGGTCTCTGTGCGCGTGGTCAGGAACATCATAGAGGCCGTCGCGCGGATCATCCGGTCGATGCGCGCGCTGTGGCCGGTGGGGCGGGAATAGTTCGAAACCCGCGCCAAAAGGTTGCGCGCCTTGCCTACGTACAGCACACGGCTCTCGCTATCGAGCATCCGATAGACGCCCGGAGAGTTGTCTATCGTTTTAAGATAGCCCTTGATGACCTCAAACCCCGTGGGTTGGTTTTCGGGCTTAACAGCTTCCGTCACGTCACTCATTTCATCACTACGATTCCCTGATTGGCTGCCACCATATGCGCCCCGACCACAAGCGTAAACAAATCCACTGTTTCTGTAGGTAACTCTGGTGGTAAGTTTCTGGGATTTCGAATTTATCTAGTGTTTTGGCACCCTTGGTTGATCTGCCCAAAAAATAGGCGCTATTTCAAGTCATTGATTTTAAAAGAAAGAAAGTTTTACGCGTGTTAAATAGCTGTTAACAAAGCGAATCTTGTAACCCTTTTGTGACGGATTTCGAGGCAGTGCATAAGTCAAGAGGGCACTCTGCCAATGCTACGATTTTTCGCGTATTTCCAGACCGATAATGTCTGGTGTTTTCCATCCAAGGTGCTGCCCGCCATCCACGCAAAGTAGCTGCCCGGTGACCGCTGGCGCATTCAGAAAATACAGCAACGCGCCAGTGATATCCTCGGTATTTGACCCGCGTTTCATCACAGTTCCCGCGCGTTGCGCTGCGAAATGCGCGTCAGTTTGAAACGTGGCCTGAAGCGTCGGACCGGGGCCGATGCCATTCACGCGCACATGCGACGTCAACGCCCGGGCAGAGGTCTGCGTCAGGGTCCAGAGCGCGGCCTTGGCCAGCGTATAGGTCATGAAATTCGGGGTCAGCTTGCGCACGCATTGATCAATCATATTGACGATCATGGCCTCTGCCTTTGGCTCTCCCATGTGGTCGGTGCTGGGATCAGGGGCCTGCGCAGCAAGGGCCTGTGTCAAAATAAAGGGCGCGCGCAGGTTGGTGCCAAAATTGCGATCCCAGCTATCGCGCGTGGCGCTTTCGACGTTGTCATACTCAAAGATCGAGGCGTTGTTCACCAGAACCGTGATCGGCCCGCCCAGCGCCTCTGCGGCATCGGGCAGCAAGGCATGTGTGGCCTCTTCTTCCAGCAAGTCCGCCTGTAGGGCAACGGCCTTGCGCCCCATGTCCTGCAACAGCGCCACAACCTCTTGTGCGCCTGTCTCGTCGGTGGCGTAATGCACCACCACGTCAAACCCCTGCTCGCCCAGAGCGAGCGCCATAGCGCGACCAAGGCGCGCCGCCGCGCCCGTGACCAAAGCATTCCGTATCTGCATAAGCCGACCTTCTTAGAGCAACACAACCAGAAGGTAGCCCACATAAAGCGCAGTCAACAGCCCTCCGACGGCTCTGGTGATATTCTTTCGCAGCAGCAGAAAAGGCGCAAGCACCGCAGAGGCCGCCAACATCACCCAGAGGTCAAAGCTGAGGAAAGAGCGTTCGACCGGGATCTCTCCGAAAAAGCTGGCAACGCCAATGATCGCCAGCAAATTGAACATGTTAGACCCGATCACATTGCCAAGTGCCACCTCTGCCTGACGCCGGATGGCCGCAACCACAGTGGTGGCAAGTTCCGGAAGAGAGGTGCCGATGGCAACAAGGGTCAGGCCGATGACCGTTTCGCTGACGCCCAGATCCGTGGCGATGTTCACCGCGCTGTTGACGAACAGATCTGCGCCCAGCGGCAATCCGACAAGGCCAAGCACCAGAAACAGCGCGATACGCCACCCCGGCATGGACGGATCCGCGCCTTCAACCTCTTCGACCTCTGCATCCGCGCTGGCAATCATATGCGTGCGTGCCTCACGTCCCTGATCGAACAGGATTACCGCCAGAACACCCAGCAGCATGATCCCATGCACCCACATGAGCGGACCAAAGAAACATAAGGCGATGAACCAGAGTGTTCTGATCATCATCAGAATATAACTTTTGCCTGTATCGCTGCGGCTGGTATCGATACCCGTCATAAGCGCAGGAATGCCCAGCACCAGCAGGACGTTGGCCGTGTTGGACCCAACCACATTGCCCATGGCGATCCCCGGCGCATTATCCAGCACGGCACCGATCGAAATGAACAGTTCAGGCGCTGAGGTGCCGAAACTGACCACGGTCAGGCTGACGATCAGCGCGGGAATCCCCAGACGCAACGCAAGATTGACCGATCCACGCACCAGAGCATCGCCAGCCAACAGCAGGATCACCAGACCCAGCACCGCATAAATCAGATCCAAAGATTACGCCTTTCCGCAGGAACAGGGGCCTTTACCGATACGATAGCTACCGCATTTGCGGCATTTCCGGTTCGCCAGCGTTTTTTGCCCCGGAAAGCGCATCTTGCCGAACATGGCGAGCACAGCCATACCGACCAGAAAAAGAGCGACAATCTTGATCACCATCTAAAGACCGTATCGCGCGAATTGGGCGCGCTCTTCGATCAGGCCAAGCGTATCATCCGCGACGCGCGCACCAAGGCGCTGAAAAATGCTGCGTTTCTGCCCATATGGGATCAGCCGCACCTTGTCGCCAAAGATTTCTTTCATTTTGGGAACCACATGGGCGATCCCGTCGACCAGACCAACATCAATCGCAGACTTCCCAACCCAGACTTCGCCAGTGAACAGGTCTTCGTCCGGGCTCAGGCGATCACCACGGGCGGTTTTCACATGCTCGATAAAGCTGTCGTGGATCTGGCCTTGCCAGCTTTTCAGCTTTTCGATGTCTTCGGGATTCTCGGGGCGGAACGGGTCCAGCATGGATTTCGACGTTCCCGCTGTGTGTACCCGCCGCTCTACTCCGTATTTGGCGATCAGGTCCTGAAAACCAAAGCCCGCATAGATCACGCCGATAGACCCGACGATAGAACTGGGATCGACCCAGATCTCATCCGCAGCGCAAGCCAGCCAATAGCCACCCGACGCGGCCACATCCTCGACAAACGCGTAGACCTTGATGTTCTTCTCATCCGCCAGACGCCGAATCCGCGCGGCAATCAGGCTGGACTGGACGGGCGACCCACCGGGTGAGTTGATGATCAGGGCCACAGCTTTGGGCGCGCCCTTGGCAAAAGCGCGCTCGATCAGCGAGGCCAGCCCCGCATCATTCAACGCCCCGCGAGAGCCGGTGGCAATCGTACCGCTCAGGCGGATGACGGCCACGCTGGGTGGCGTTTTCAGGAAAGGAATAAAACGTTTCATCGCTGCCATGTAGAGTGCCAAAGGCGTGCGAACAAGTCATTCAACACAAAAGCCACAGTATGGCGCCGATTGCGCAGTCGATAACCGTCGATCAAATGAAACGCGACCTAACCCGGATTATTCACCACGGTCGGTTGGCGGCTGCGGTATGAGAGTGATC
>CALGTJ010000198.1 GCA_937901435.1 uncultured Rhodobacter sp.
CTGAGAAATAGAGGAAAAATAGAGCGGCGGACAACTACGCTGACACAGGGGGGGCAAAGGTCATCAGGATCGCGGCCAGTGAATGCCAATAACCCGCGCACCAGCGCCCCGACCCCTGCGCGCGTTGACCAAAGCGCGCCGCCGATGGACACCAGAGTGGCCCAGCCCAAGGTGCTGGAATTGGCGTCGACCAGCACCCGCACCTGACCCTCTAACAGTGCAAGTGCCTCTGCCGGGACAAGGCCGCGCAGCATGTTCAACTGATCCTCGATGATTGAGGGGTCAGAGATAAAGCCCCAAAAGGCAATCACAGCGGCAAAGGCGGGAAACACGGCCAGCATCGCGTAAAAGGCGACGCCTGCCGCGATCAGATCGAGGTTGCGTTCGCTCATGCAGCGCATGACACCGCGCAAAATTGCCAGTGGCGCCAGTCGGGTCCGGTGATCGTGGGGATAAGTCATATCGACGTTTAACATGTGATATCATGTGCGCAATTCAATGCGAAAGCTTTGTATTGCGCTGCGGGAATGGCGGGTGAGGCCGGTCCAATTGGTCAAGGAAGGCTGGAAATCGTCTTGAATGAAACCGAGTCGCGAGACGGGTCCCGAACGCCAGCACCTTGTTTCCAAGCCGTAAAGCCGCAGATCCGCGCAAGACCCGGCAACAAAATACAGCATTCCAGGCCACAATGTTCTTTTAAGTGGCGCATTAGGCACGTTTAAGCCATGTTGGCGCTCTGTTATTGAGATGTCACCCTTTCGATGCTACTTTACACACATGCCCAGCGTCCAGGGCGTGGAATGGCGTGTCACGAAGGAGGACTATGTCCTGTCTCAGATTGAAACTGCGGTCAGTTATCCGGCCGCGCAGGCTGCATCAATGACGATGCAACCGAACCAACCCTCAAGCGAAGTTTTGCTTGAGCATATTCTTACCTCCCTTGATGAAGACAAAGCCGAGGACATCGTTTCGATCCCCCTGAAAGGGAAAAGCGAAATGGCGGACTATATGGTGATCTGTTCTGGTCGTTCGACCCGGCAGGTGTCTTCGATTGCGGAAAAATTGCAGGACCACCTCAAGCAAGAGTTTGGGCGTTTCTGCAAAGTCGAAGGCAAGGGCGCAGGCGACTGGGTTCTGTTGGATACGGGCGATGTGATCGTGCATGTGTTCCGTCCCGAGGTGCGCGAGTTCTATCAGCTTGAAAAGATGTGGATGAACCCGGGCGAAGCGGTGGCGTCCCCGATCTGATGCATCTGGTTCTCTGATGCGTCTGCATATCTGTGCGGTGGGCCGGCTGAGGGCTGGCCCGGAACGCACCCTGATCGACGATTACCTGACGCGCTTTGACCGGACAGGTCGCGCTCTGGGGCTTGGTCCTGCAACCCTTCACGAAGTCGAAGACAAAAAGGGCGGCGGGATGCGCGCCGAGGCGGATCTGTTGCGTCGCGCCGTGCCGAATGGTGCGCGCCTCGCGGTGATGGACGAGCGCGGCAAGACGCCCAACTCGCCCGGTTTCGCGGATATTCTGGCGGGATGGCGCGATACGGGCGTGCAGGATGCGGCTTTTGTGATTGGCGGGGCGGACGGGATTGACCCAGATCTGCGCGCGCAGGCCGATATGGCGATTTCCTTTGGTGCGATGGTCTGGCCGCATATGCTGGCGCGGGTGATGCTGGCCGAGCAGATATATCGTGCGGCCTCAATTCTGGCCGGATCGCCCTATCACAGGGTTTAATTCCCCCGTTGCGTCAGATCAGGATTCAAATCTGGCGCAAACCAGAGTAAGAGCTGTCTATCACTTTATGAGGTTCGCGATATGTCAGCCCCCAAACCTGTTGTTCTTTGTATTCTTGATGGGTGGGGGCATCGTGACGACGTTGTTGGCAATGCGCCCAAACTGGCCAAGACCCCACATTTTGATCGCATAATGTCAGAGTGTCCGCATGGGTTTTTGACCACCTTCGGGCCGGATGTTGGCCTGCCAAGCGGGCAGATGGGCAATTCCGAGGTCGGGCATACGAATATCGGGGCCGGGCGTGTCGTGGCGATGGATCTGGGGCAGATCGAGTTGGCGATCGAGGATGGGTCTTTTTTCAGGAACGATGCAATTCTGGAGTTTATCGAAAAGATGAAAGCCAGCGGTGGCGTGGCCCATGTGATCGGGCTGGTCTCGCCCGGTGGGGTGCACGCGCATCAGGATCATGTGGTTGCTGCAGCGCAAGCCCTCGTTGATGCCGGGGTGCCCTTGGCCTGTCACGTGATCACCGACGGGCGCGATGTTGCCCCTGAGTCTGCACGGGCGCAGGTGGCCGAATTTGAGGCTGCTCTGCCCGAGGGCGCAAGGGTGGTTTCGGTTTCAGGACGGTATTTTGCGATGGACCGTGACAATCGCTGGGACCGGGTCAGCAAGGCCTATGGGGCGATGGTTCTGGGGCAGGGTGCCCGGTTTGACACCGCGGATGCGGCGATTGTGGAGTCTTATGGGGTGGGCGCAATGGATGAGTTTATCGTCCCTTGCGTGATTGGTGATTTTGACGGGATGAAAGACGGGGACGGCTTGTTTTTCGTCAACTTCCGCGCGGATCGGGCGCGCGAGATATTGAGCGCAATCGGGGATCCGGGTTTCGATGGGTTCGAGGTGGGACCTCGGCCTGCCCTTGCGGGCATGCTCGGCATGGTCGATTATTCCAAGCGGCACATGGAATACATGACGGCGGCCTATCCCAAGAAAGAGGTCGTCAACACGCTTGGCGCTTGGGTCGCGCAGAAGGGGCTAAAGCAGTTTCGGCTGGCTGAGACGGAAAAGTATCCACATGTGACCTTTTTCCTCAACGGCGGGCGTGAGACGGCGGAAGAGGGCGAGGCGCGCTACATGGCGCAATCGCCCAAGGTGGCGACCTATGATTTGCAACCCGAGATGTCAGAACCTGAGGTCGCGCGAGAGTTGGTGAAGGCGATTGAAGAGCGGTTTGATCTGATCGTGGTGAATTTTGCCAACCCGGATATGGTCGGTCATACGGGGGATCTGGACGCGGCGATTGCCGCCTGTGAGGCGGTGGACGAGGGGTTGGGGCTTGCCCTGGACGCGCTGAACGCTGTGGGCGGTGCGATGATTGTCACGGCAGACCATGGCAATTGCGAGACGATGATCGATCCCGTGACGGGCGGGCCGCACACCGCCCATACGGTCAATCTGGTGCCGGTCGCGGTGGTGGGCGCGCCTGCGGGGGCGAAACTGCGCGATGGCAGGCTTGCGGATCTGGCGCCGACTGTGCTGGATCTGATGGGGCTGGATCTGCCGCCTGAAATGACAGGTGTGAGTTTGTTGGTGCCGTGATGCGGGTTCTGGCCATAGCTGTGGCGTTGGGTCTATGTGCGCCCGTGATGGCGCAGGAAAACCCCGCGATGATCGCCAAGCGGGCGGCGGGGCAGCTTGAGGCGGCGCAGAACGCGATGTTTCTGGCGGAAAAGGCCAGCGACCGGGTCGCCGCGCTCAGCCAGACGATCCGCGCTTATGAACATGGGTTGACGGGGCTGCGCGAAGGTTTGCGGCGCGCGGCGATCCGAGAGGCTGCGATGGCGCGCAAGTTCGAGGCAGAGCGGGAGCGTGTGTCACGTCTTTTGGGTGTTTTGCTATCCATCGAACAATCCCCCACGCCTTTGCTGATGCTGCATCCGGGTGGGCCGATTGGCACGGCGCGCTCTGGCATGATGGTCGGTGATATCACCCCGGCGATCCAGCGTCAGGCAGAGGTGTTGCGGACCGAGCTGGAGGAAATCGCGATTTTGCGGGCTTTGCAGGAAAGCGCAGAGGGCACGTTGGAAGAAGGTCTGAGAGGGGTTCAGGCGGCGCGCACTGAATTAAGCCAAGCCATTTCGAACCGCACGAATTTGCCACGGCGGTTTCTGGAGAATCCTGACGCATTGACGCAATTGATCAATAGTTCCGAAACATTGCAAAGCTTTGCACAGGGGTTGGTGGATTTGCAGGTGACGGGGTTGGACGCTCCTTTGCACATCGGGGACGCCCGCGGGGCGCTTCCGCTGCCCGTGACAGGCGTGATCCTGCGCCGCGCCGGAGAAGCGGACGCCGCTGGCATCACGCGCCCCGGAATTGTCATCGCGACAGAGCCGAACGCATTGGTTACAACACCCTGGCCTGCGACCATTCGTTACCTCGGTCCCTTGCTGGACTACGGAAACGTGATGGTCCTTGAGCCGGGTGATGGCTATCTTTTGGTTCTGGCCGGGTTAGATCACGTCTATGGTCGCCAAGGAGAAGTCTTGCCAGCCGGGACACCAGTGGGTTTGATGGGCGGAAATGCACCGGAGGCCGGGGTCATTTTGGCGCGGGCTGCCGAAGGAGGTGGCGCTGAGCGGTCAGAAACGCTCTATATGGAATTGAGGCAAGGTGACGACCCGGTCGATCCGGGCATATGGTTCGCCTATGAATGACATGAGGACGCGATGAGAAAATTCGTTATGGCGGCGGTGGCCGGAACCCTTGTGGGGGCAATCGCCACCACGCAAATCGCCGGACCGCTCTTGGCCCAAGAAGGCGAACGCAAAACATCTGTCTATGAACAGCTTGATTTGTTTGGAGATATTTTTGAGCGTATCCGCGCCCAATATGTCGAAGAGGTCGATGAATCCGATCTGATCGAGGCGGCGATCAACGGCATGCTGACCTCGCTTGATCCGCATTCCTCGTATCTGTCGCCCAAAGCGGCGGACGATATGCGCGTGCAGACGCGCGGTGAATTTGGCGGGCTGGGCATCGAGGTCACGCAAGAAGAGGGCTTTGTCAAAGTGGTGTCGCCCATCGATGACACCCCCGCCGACGAGGCTGGCATGGAGGCCGGTGATTTTATCACACACGTAGACGGCGAATCGGTTCTTGGTCTGACGCTGGATCAAGCGGTTGAAATGATGCGCGGGCCGGTTGGGTCAGAGATCATCATCACCGTGGTGCGCGAAGGTGTTGACGAGCCGTTCGATGTCTCGATCATCCGCGACACGATCAAACTGACGGCTGTGCGCACCCGGACCCAAGGCGAAACGGTTGTCTTGCGCGTCACGACGTTCAACGACCAGACCTTTCCAAACCTTGAAAAAGGCCTTTTGGAGTCGGTCGAGGAACTGGGTGGCATGGACAATGTGAACGGCTTCGTTCTGGATCTGCGCAACAACCCCGGTGGTCTGCTGACGCAGGCGATCCGTGTCTCTGATGCCTTCCTGAACGCGGGCGAGATTGTTTCGACCCGTGGCCGTGACCCACAGGATGGCGACCGCTACAATGCCACTTTGGGGGATCTTGCCGATGGCAAACCACTGGTGGTTCTGATCAACGGCGGCTCTGCCTCTGCGTCAGAGATTGTGGCCGGTGCGTTGCAAGACCATCGCCGGGCCATCGTGATCGGAACGAAATCCTTTGGTAAGGGGTCGGTCCAGACGGTCATGCCACTGCGGGGCGATGGCGCGATGCGCCTGACGACGGCGCGCTACTACACGCCTTCGGGCCGCTCTATTCAGGCGCTGGGTGTGTCCCCGGATATTATCGTGGAACAGCCGCGTCGTGACCCCACCGCCGAGGTCGAAGAGGACGAGAATGCCCGTCCACAGCGTAGCGAGGCCGACCTGCGCGGCAGCCTCAACAACGACTCGCTGACCGAGGACGAGCGTCGCCAGATCGAGGCGGATCGTGCCAAGGCAGAGGCGGCTGCAAAGCTGCGGGTGGATGACTATCAACTGGCCTATGCCATTGATATCCTAAAGGGTCTGTCGGCTCTGGCCCCTGCCAAGTAGGGTTTCGCGACAAACCTCATGATACAATGGGCTGCGGTGGGGGATCCCTTCCGCAGCCTTCTTTTTGCAAATCACCCAAGGGGCCGCCATGTCGGATCGTCAACTTACACCCGCAGAAATAGAGGCGCTGCCCTATCGCCCTTGCGTCGGGATCATGCTGGTCAACGATCAGGGCAAGATCTTTGGGGCGCAGCGCATCGACAGTGACATCCCCGCGTGGCAAATGCCCCAAGGCGGGATCGACGAGGGCGAAACTGCCCGTGATGCTGCTGTGCGAGAATTATGGGAAGAAACCGGTGTGACGGCGGATTTGGTGACGATCATGGCCGAGACCGCAGATTGGGTGAATTATGATCTACCGCACAACCTGATCGGGAAACTCTGGAAAGGACGCTTTCGCGGGCAAAAACAACGCTGGTTTTTGATGCAGTTCCATGGGCAAGATGAACAGATAAACATTAAAACAGACCACCCCGAATTTTCTGAATGGCTCTGGCTGTCGTCGCAAGAGCTGATTGAAAAGATCGTTCCGTTCAAAAAAGACGTCTATGCCCGGGTGGTCGCCGAATTTAAGGAGCACTTATCATGATGCGTATTCTGTCCCTCTGCCTCGCAGTTTTCGCCGCAAGCCCCGCCTTGGCGCTTAGCTGTCTTCCCCCGACGATCGAACAGGCCTTTATGGGCGTCCAGCAATCCCCAGACCTTTATGCGCCCGTGGTGGGCCGCTTTGAAGGTTTCGCATCCCGCGCGCCCAGCAATTCCCCCAATCCTCAGGATCGCACCTTCTGGGCGAATTTCGTGGGCGACCATATCTCGTCCAAAGGCCCTCACGCGGACCAGATATTGCGGGTTAAGGTGCGGGTCACCGAAACCTGCGCTGCCTCGTGGTGTGGTAATCTCGCGGCGGGCACACAAATGCTGACCTTCCTGCGCAAGTCGGGCAACAGCTATTACATCACAATCGGCGCCTGCGGTGGCAATGCGTTCATGAATCCAACCGCAAATCAGGTCCAAACCATCCGCAACTGCATGGCTTGGGGCAGCTGCTAACGGCTATCTTCCGCGCAGGATCTGTTCCCTTCATCTGGCCGAAAATACCTCGGGGAGGTCTGGAGGGGTGGAACCCCTCCAGCGTCGGCTCCATGGCACAGACCTTTGCGAAACGTGATCACGTCAAGACTCCACAGGGGAACAAAACAGGAATATGCTGCACGCCATGTCCTTTGCAGAGCTGTGCATCACGTCGAATTTTACCTTTCTCACCGGGGGCTCGCACCCCGAGGAATACATGCGCGCGGCCGCCTTGCAGGGCACACAGGCGATTGCGATTGCGGATGAAAATTCTGTCGCTGGCATCGTGCGGGCGCATACGGAAATGCGCGCGATTGCAAGGGATGTGCGCCTGCGCAACACGGATGACCCCATCGGCCCACCGTGCCCTGCACATATCGACAAACCACCCTCGGCAGAGGTCGACACCGTCCCAAGGCTGATCCCGGCGGCCAAACTTGTCTTGCAAGACGGCTTTACCGCGACCGCCCTGCCAAGGGATCGCGCCGCTTGGGGGCGTCTGTGCCGCTTGCTAAGCCTTGGGCGATTGCGCGCGAAAAAAGGCAGCTGCCATGTGCGGCTAGAGGATCTGCTGGACTGGGGGCAGGACATCGAACTGCTCCTTCACCCCTCACAAAAGGCACAGACGGCGCAGCCCGGCGCGGGCGACTGGGCACAACAGGCGCAGCGGTTGTCGCGCCGCTTTCCCGGGCAGATCAGCCTTGTGATGGCCCCCCGCTATGACGGGCAGGACGGGACACGCTTTGCCAAGCTCACCAAGCTGGCCGCCTCTCTGAACATCCCCATCGTCGCCTCGGCGCAACCGATGATGCACACGCCCGCACGGCGCAAGCTGACAGATGTGCTGACGGCGATCCGTCAGGGCTGCCGCGTCGATGCGCTTGGGCGTGCGGCTTTGGCCAATGCCGAGCAGCGCCTGCGTTCTGGCGCTGAGATGCAAAAGATCTTCCGTGATCACCCAGAGGCGATTGCCCAGACCACCACGATCGCAGATCGCTGCCAGTTCGATCTGGCGCAACTTCGCTACGAATATCCCAGCGAGGTGTCTGGCGGTGAAGGTCCCGCAGCGCGGCTGGAACGGCTGGCGCATGAGGGGCTGCGCTGGCGCTATCCCAATGGCGCGCCGCAAAAGGTGCGCGATATGCTGGCCCATGAACTCGCCCTGATCGGCAAGCTGAAATACGAACCCTATTTCCTCACCGTGCGCGATGTGGTCGCCTTTGCGCGTGATCGTGGCATCCTCTGCCAAGGGCGCGGGTCTGCGGCCAATTCGGTGGTCTGTTACTGCCTCGGCGTCACCTCTGTCAGTCCCGAGATCGGCACGATGGTCTTTGAACGCTTCGTGTCAGAGGCCCGCGACGAGCCGCCCGATATCGACGTGGATTTCGAACATGAACGACGTGAGGAAGTGATCCAGCATATCTACGAACGCTACGGTCGCCACCGCGCCGGGCTGTGTGCGACGGTGATCCATTATCGTGGCAAACGCGCCATCCGAGAGGTCGGTCGCGCCATGGGGCTGACCGAGGACACGATCAGCGCGCTGTCCTCGCAGCTGTGGGGGTTCTTTTCCACCAAGGGCCTAGAGGCGCACCGGATGCAAGAGATCGGCCTTGATCCGACGGACAGACGCCTCGCACAGACCATGGCGCTGATCTACGAGGTGATCGGCTTCCCCCGCCACTTTAGCCAACATGTCGGCGGCTTCATCATCACCGAAGGGCGGCTGGACGAGCTGTGCCCCATCGAGAACGCCACGATGGAGGACCGCACCGTCATTCCTTGGGACAAGGACGATATCGACGCACTCGGCATTCTCAAGGTCGATGTGCTGGCGCTGGGGATGCTGACCTGCATCCGAAAGGCGTTCGATCTGATCGACCAGCATCACGGCGTTGATTACACGCTCGCCACCCTGCCGCCCGAGGATCCCAAGGTCTATGACATGCTCTGCCGCGCCGACAGCCTTGGTGTGTTTCAGGTGGAAAGCCGGGCGCAGATGAACTTCCTCCCCCGGATGAAACCGCGCACCTTTTATGATCTGGTGATCGAAGTCGCCATCATCCGCCCCGGCCCCATTCAGGGCGATATGGTTCACCCCTATCTGCGCCGCCGCAATGGTGAGGAAAAGGTGCAGTTCCCCTCGGATGCCTTGGGGCAGGTGCTGGGCAAGACCCTCGGCGTGCCACTGTTTCAGGAACAAGCGATGCAGATCGCCATAACGGGCGCGGGCTTTACCCCCGAAGAGGCGGACCGTTTGCGCCGTTCGCTGGCGACCTTCAAGAAACATGGCAACGTCAGCGAGTTTCGCGGGCGTTTCCTCAAGGGCATGAAGGCGAACGGCTATGACGATGACTTTGCCGAACGCTGCTTTAGCCAGATCGAGGGCTTTGGCAGCTATGGTTTCCCCGAAAGCCACGCGGCCAGCTTTGCCCTGCTGGTCTATGCCAGTGCCTGGCTGAAACACCGTCATCCCGGCATCTTTTGCTGTGCCCTGCTCAACGCGCAACCCATGGGCTTTTACGCCCCCGCCCAGATCGTGCGTGACGCGCGCGAACACGGTGTCGAGGTGCGTCCCGTTTGCGTCAATTCCAGCTTTTGGGACAATGTGATGGAACCGGACGGGCAGGGTGGTCTGGCCCTGCGCCTTGGGTTTCGCCAGATCAAATCGATGGGCGAGGAAGAGTCGAACTGGATCACCGCCGCGCGGGGCAACGGGTATCTGGCGGTGCAAGACGTCTGGCGGCGTGCGGGGACCTCTCCGAAACTGCTGCGCATCCTTGCCGAAGCGGATGCCTTTGCCTCGCTCGGCGTGGCCCGGCGCGAGGCCCTGTGGGAGGCAAAGGCCCTCGCTACAGGCGGCGAACTGCCTCTCTTTTCAGGCGATCTGGACGGTGAGGCAATCCATGAACCCGCCGTGCATCTGCCCAAAATGACCTTGGGCGAAGAGGTGGTCGAGGATTACGTCTCGATGCGCCTCACCCTGCGCGCCCATCCCATGGCCCTGCTGCGCCACCGCTTGACACCAGGTTACGCCAGACTGGAATGAAGCCCAAGATCAATTGCACGCCCCCTTTTCATCTTGGTCAAAATACTCTGGGGGTCTGGGGGTGAAACCCCCAGCTTGTCGGATTTGCATGGCAAATTCGACTACCCGCTCAACACCCAAACACCGTCAAATATCAATATCCGCCCAGATCAGATGATGATCCGACGCTGCGTGCTGTTTCGCGCTCAGTTGCGGATAGACCTCCCAGCGGGGTGGGCGCGAGCCGGGCCATGCGCCCTTGCGAAAGATCCCGCCCAGCGTGACCTTGTCAAACAGCGCCGGCGAGAGCAGCAGATAGTCGATCTTGTCACCATCATTACCCAACCCATATGTGCCGATCCCCCGATCCGGGCGATCCGCATTATATTCGAATTCCGTGAAATTGGGATGTTCAGACACATCGCGCAGATCGGTGATCTGCAACAGCGGCGCAAGGTCTTCGCTGTCGGGACTGTCGTTCAGATCGCCCAAAACCACTATATTCTCGTGTCCCTCCGCCACCAGCCTGCGGTAAAATTCTGCCACCGCCGTCGACTGGGCACGGCGTTTGGCCCTTGATGTTGGATCATTGCCGCCGAATTTGCTCTTGAAGTGATTGGGCAGCACCATGATCGTCTGACCGCTTGGGGTCACCACCTCGTATTCGGGACAATCCCGGCTAAAAATTGCTGCGCCGTCCGGTTTCAGATCATCCACATGGCTGCGCACCCGGCCAATCGGAAAGCCTTCGCGCGTGCCAAGACCCACGTCGATCCCGCGCATGTCATTGCCATCGACCAGCATCAGATGTTTGTACATCTCTGGTTGGCCCAGTTTGCTGGCAAGTATCGACTGAAAGCTTTTCAGGACGGGTCGGCTTTCGGCCTCGACCAAAGCCAGCACATCGGCCCCGACCTCAAAGATCACGGCGGCAGTCAGCAGCATCGCGATTTCGTCAACCGCCGCTGTCTTCAACTCGACCCAACCGATCCAGTCGTCCCGCCCCTTGGCCACGATCCTGCGAGGCTTGGTCCTGTCCCTTGGACGCGTGATCAACCGTCCACGTATCCTGCGCAGACGCACAAAAGGGCCTTCGTTGTCATTCAGCATGCCAAGCTGGGCCAAAAGCACCAGCATCCGCGCCTTGTCGGCGTCGGCATAAATCGGTTTCTCGAACAAGGTGTTCAATTCCGCATGGGCGTCCAGAACGCCCTGATGGGCGTCCGTGTCGTCGTTGAATACCTTGGCGCGGTCAAAGAGATTTTCAACGTTATAGGCGGCGATGCGCATCGGCCCGCTCCCTTTATCCAAACAAATACGACTCAATCAATAAGTGTATTCTAGCATGGAAAGGCGGATCTGTCAGCGCAGGCGCGCCAGCAGCTCTTTGGAGACATAACCATCCGGCACCACACCGATCGCTTTCTGAAACGCCTGCACAGCGGCGATGGTATTGGGGCCGATGATGCCGTCCAGCCCGTCAGGGTCAAAGCCTTTGGACAGAAGGCGACGCTGCATCTGCTGTTTTTCGGTGAAGGATAGCGGTTTGTCTGCACGCGGCCAGTTGCCCTTGATCGGCCCCGCCCCGGCAAGACGGTCGGCCAGATGACCCACGCCGATCACATAAGCATCGGCCGTGTTATAGGTTTCCAGCACCTGAAAATTGCCAAAGATCACAAAGGCGGCCCCGCGATGCCCCGCAGGTAAAAGGATCGACGCGCGCCCGTGGTTGGGGATCTGTTTCCCGTTGACCAGCCGAACGCCCTGTCGGGTCCAAAAATTCACCGGCTTTTTTACCCGCTCGGTGCTGTTGGAATAGTCAAAACCCTTGGGCAGGATCACCTCTAACCCCCAAGGTTGTCCTTTTTTCCAGCCATTGTGCTGAAGATAAGCCGCGGTCGAGGCCAGCGCGTCGGTCGGGTCCTTGCCCCAGATATCGCGCCGCCCGTCGCGGTTAAAATCCTGCGCATGGGCGATATAAGAGGTCGGCATGAATTGCGTATGCCCCATGGCCCCGGCCCAACTGCCTTGCAGACCCTTGGTGTCGCCCGCTTGCAAAATCCTCAGCGCATCCAGCGTCTGCTGTTCAAAAAAGGCGCTGCGTCTTGGGTCATAGGCCAGCGTCGCGAGGGCCTGAATGGTGTTGGTATTGCCAAAGAATGCGCCGTAAGAGGTTTCCAGCCCCCAGATCGCCGCGACGATCTCTTTTTCCACGCCATAGCGGGCCTCGATCCTGCTCAGGACCGCGTTATGTTTTGCCACTGCCGCGCGCCCGTTTTTGACGCGGGCGCCGGACACGGCGGTGTCCAGATAGTCCCAGATCTGTTTGGTGAACTCTGACTGATTGCGGTCCTTGGCGACGATGCCCGCGTCATAGCGGACACCACGAAAAGCCGCGTCAAAGATCTGCGCGCGAATGCCTTGGGCCAAAGCACGCTTGCGAAATCCCTGCACCCACCGCGCGAACCCCGGTTGTGACGCGGCGCTGACCTGCGTGGGCTGAAGGTCTGGCGTCAACAAGTCTGGCGTCAACAAGTCGGAGGGCCTGATCTCTGGCCGGATAGAGCTATGAACCGCAAGCTGTTGCGCTGCCAGCGGGCTTGCCGTGGTCAAAGCCGTCAGCAGTGCAGCAATCCAGATACGCATGGTGTTTACCCTTGGAATGAACCAAATCATGTGGATAACTTAGCGCGATTGTTGCGTATCTGGAAGCAATCTAAGGTTAACAGGCAAGGGTTTGCCCGAATTTCAGGAAAGCCCGCCGATCAACCGCCTATCGACGCGTGCGTTTCACCTTGCGCGCGGTCTTGTCGGACTTGCGCTTTGCCTTGACGACCTTGCGCCCGCCCCCGCCTTTGAACCCGCCCTTGCCGCCTGCACGACCACGGCGCTGCCCGTCCTTGGGCCCGCTTGGCAGGGTCTTGCCGTCCAGTTCCAGCAGGTCCAGCATCAGGCCACCTGTGACCGGCACCGCCTCTGACAGGCGCACCAAAACGCGCTGCCCGATGCTGAGTTCCAGGCCGGTGTCCGCGCCCATCAGGGTCTGCGCCTCGCCGTCATAGTGGAAATATTCGCCCCCGATCGTGCGCACGGGCACCAGCCCATCGGCGCCAGTCTCATCCAGCCGGATAAACGCGCCAAAGCGTTGGATGCCGGAAATCCGCCCGGTGAATTCATTGCCGACCCGTTCCGACAGAAAGGCCGCAAGATAGCGGTCGTTGGTGTCGCGCTCTGCCATCATCGAGCGGCGCTCGGTTTCCGAGATATGTTTGGCCGTGTCTTGCAGTTGCTCGATATCCTCGGGCTTCAGTCCGTCCTTGCCCCATTTATGCGCCGAAATCAGCGCGCGGTGCACGATCAGGTCGGAATAGCGCCGGATCGGCGAGGTGAAATGCGCGTAAGACCGCAGGGCAAGGCCAAAGTGGCCGAAGTTTTCGGGAAAGTAATAGGCCTGCTGCATGGATCGCAGCGTGGACATATTGACCAGTTCGGTGAAATCGGACTCTGCCGCTTGCGCCAACAGGTTGTTGAGGTGTCGCGTCTGCAGAACCTGCCCCTTGGCAAGGGTAAAGCCACTGGCAATCGCGACCTCGCGCAGCGCCTCTAGTTTTTCGGCAGAAGGTTCTTCGTGGACGCGGAATAACAGGGGCTGTTTCTTGCCCACA
>CALGTJ010000199.1 GCA_937901435.1 uncultured Rhodobacter sp.
CTGCGCTCTTCCCGATACCGCGCCAGATAGTTGTAGACTTGGCGTGTCGAAAGCCGCAGCTCGGATGCCGCGCGCATCACGGCCTCACGCACGGGCGCCGCCCCGTCAAGAATCCGGTCCAACTCGCGCGCGATCCGCGTCGCCTTGGCCCAAGCTTCATCCGAGGCATGCGCTCCGCCGGACGTCATCGATATGAAACTTTCGAAACCGGCTGGGCAGTGCGCCAACAGGGCGGCCACTTGCTGAAATACGGAACCAAAATTGAAACCTTAAGCTGAAAAATGATGTGCGATATCGCCGTATCTTCTAGAAATCACGTAATAATCATGTGCTGAAATGGTGAAGAAAATGCGACACTGGTTTATGCCTGGGCCACTCGAAGAAGAACCGGATGATTTGCCTCCTGGGCCACGGGCGGAACCGCCCGACACTGCTGTCATCGACGACTGGGCAAAGGCAGAGGGGGTTCACGCTGCACGACTAGCAGGAGTGGCTGGACGCCTGGGAGCTCTGGATGACCGACTGCTGCGTGGCCCGGAAGGGTGGCAGTATCGGCTCGCGCTGATCGAGGCGGCGGATCTTAGCTGGTTCGCAGGAGATCGGGTGAGTGCTGATCGTCTGGCGCTCTGGGTATCGATGCGGCTCTCGGGCGCACAGGATGACCCAAATGCCCTGGCAAGAGTTGGATGGGCTATTCGGCGACTGACAGGCGGTCCAGGACCAAAAGGTGACTTGGCCGCCTTCTTGGATCGCCGCGATCCCGACAGCATTGAAGACAGCGCTGAGCGTTTCGAAGATCGCGCGGGCGGATGGTTGCACGTAATGGCAGCCGCGGCCAATCTCCACCCAATCACGCGGGCTTGCATGGGCTTTCATCTCTGGAACCTGGCGGGCCTCGGACAGCACGGCGACCAGATGGAAGCCGCCGTCACCGCGTCTAGGATCGCGGCCAGTGACGGAAGCGGCGCCATTTTCGCTCCGCTCGCTATGGGCGGGGCAGGGGGGCTGCGTGCTTCGGGCTTGCCACCTGAACGCTTGGCCCGCTGGTTGGATGGGATGAACAGCGCAATTCTAACGGCGATGCGTAATCTAGATGATACCCAGACATGGAGTGCTCGGGCGGAAAAAGTCATGTCTCAGCTTTCGGGGCGGACTCCGGCCGCTCTTCGTTCGGCGTTGACAGAGTGGCCTTTGGTGTCGGCCCCGATGGCGGAAGTCTTAACAGGCGCAAGTCGCGCGGCTGTTCAAAGGAACCTCGCTTGGATGGAAGAGAGGGGCCTGATCCGAGAAGTGACGCAACAAGGACGCTTCAGGATGTGGCGGATCAAGGACTAGACCGTTGGGATCAGATCCAGCGACAAAGACCTTCTCGGTTCATTGAGGGAGGAGCGCTTGCCGCCAACGCTTACGTTCATCGATGCCGCCAAAGGGTCGTGGTTTGAACATCGACCTAAGTGTTTTGGTCAGAATCGCTCTTTGTGATCCGACAGCGAGCTATGGCAGCCTTTCGAAAAGATCGGGTGTATCCTTGTCGCGCCGCCTGCTAAGATCCTCGCCAAGATGCAGACAAGGGTGCTTAATTCGTGTCAGGCCTTTGCAGCCCTCAAAGTGGGCCCAGCCCCCTCTGGGCATGCCCACGCTTACGATCAGCGCACCGCGTATTGGACAAGTCCGCTTGAATGATGCTCCCTTCTTCCTGCTGCGATCGCCCCGAACTGCCCAACAGCCGCGAACCGAGACTGTTCGCCCCGTCGACAGTCGGCGGGTGTGCACCTTACGGTAGTACCAACGGCCCGTCATTCCATACCCCTTCTTTCCTCGACATGGCTGCCGCTTGGGGTCGAGCGCACGTAGAAGCCTTGTGGAATAGCCACCTGCACCAGCCTGACGCCGACCGACCTTTCGCCTTCGACAAGCGTACACAAGATCAACAGGCGATTCCGGCTGGCCAACGCCTTGAGCAGCGCCTCAGCCTTGTCCGCGTTTTCTTGGATCTGCTTTACTTTCATATATTCGCATATGCGACGGTATGAATTTATTTTAAGCCCTGACCGGATTTTTCCAGCGCGCCTTTTTTGCTTTGACCCTACCTGCAAACGCGGTACGGTTCGTCATGGCGCAGCTGACCTCCATTGAAATCCTATTGCCTGAACTTCGGGCCTATGCGATAGCCATTTGCCATTCCCGCGAGGAGGCTGAAGATCTTGTTCAGGATGCTGTGGAACGGGGGCTGCGATCAGGTGGGAGGCCAGACCCGATCGGGGAACTACGGCCCTGGATGTTCCGTGTCATTCGCAACCTGCATTACGATGAGCTGAGAAAAAGGCGCGTGCGTCGGGAATATTTCGCGGCCGAAAAACGTCTATCCAATGAAGCGGGTGCGTCGGACACCGCGCGGGATGTGTTGATCCGGCTGGCCTTTAAGAAACTGCCGCCCGAGACCCGCGAGGTTCTGTGCCTCGTTGATATCATGGGGTTGAAGTACGCCGAGGCGGCGAAAGTGATGGATGTGCCGAACGGAACGGTGATGAGCCGGATCAGCCGTGCCCGCAAGGCGTTGCTGGAAATCGTCGATGGGGCCGAAACGGCAAAGCAGGAAGTGACGCGGAAGACATGAATGAACTGAACGACAAGGACTGGGAACAGGTCAACGCTTACCACGATGGTGAGTTGTGCGCGGCCGACATGCGCGCGTTCGAGGGGCGGCCTGCATCCGAGCCCGCGCTTGCCGCAGCGCTTGAGGACGTGCGGAACGTGTCCGTCAGCTTGGCGGCCTTGCGACCGGACCTCGTGCATTCGGAATCTATGCCGGAAACTAGTGCCGCAAATAGTAGCTGGCACCCCCGGCGCTGGCTGGCGGGCGGTGCTGTCGCTGCGGGAATTGCCTTGGCTGTGGTATTCGGACCCGCTTTTGTCGCCACCCCGACAGCTTTTGACATTCACGCTGAACTGGCCGCTGAGATGTATGACGTCGAAACCGCCGATCTGCGGCCCGCCGCGACAGGCGGTGCGGTGGGCGTACCCGACCTGTCCGTCGCAAACCTGACGGCTGTTGCCTTCCGCACATCGGACAACGGCGAAGTCATGCATTATGCGGGTCAGAATGGATGCAGGTTGACCTATTTTCGCGGCGCGTCCGTTTTCCCAGAGAGCAGCGACACACCCGGTCAGCAGATCGCAACCTGGCTGTCCGGGGATCACCTTCGTCATATAGTCGTCGCGACAGGGATGGACCGCACGCGGTTCGATGCTATCGCCAGTTATCTGATGCTTGAAACCCGCGAACGTGTTTCCGAAAGCGTGATGGCGTCGCTTTCGGAGGCAACCCGGACGGCACGGTCCTGCGTCGGCTAGGTCAGTTGGTTTTTGCGGTGTCCGTCAAGCTGTCAAGATAGGCAATGACATCGGCCTGATCCTGCGCATCACGCAAGCCTGCGAACCCCATCTTGGTGCCACGGACTTCGCCACGCGGATTTGCAAGGAACGCGGCAAGACGGTCTGGGGTCCAATCGCCCCCGTATTCAACCAGCGCGTCGGAATAGCGAAAGTTGTCGACCGCTGCCACGGGTGCCCCGACGATACCATAAAGGTTGGGACCGACGCGATTGGACCCACCTTCGTCTACCGTATGGCAAGCCTTGCATTTCCTGAACGTCTTTTCGCCGGCAGCCGGGTCGCCCTGCGCAAGGATCTCGGCGCCGGGAGTTTCAACCTCCTCCGCATCTGCGGAATCTGTCGCTTCAGTAGCGGCATCTGATCCGGCTGCGTTCTCCGATCCGCCCGTGACCTGGGCCACGTATTTCGAAACCGTTTCGATTTCTTCCTTGGTCAGGGTTTCCGAAAAGGCTGGCATGACTCCGATTCCGCTGGTCACGGCTGCGCGCACCTGATCGACTGTCGGTTTGAATTCATCGAGGTTGGGGCCGACCTCGGCCTCCGAACCCACATCTTTCAGCGCGTGGCAAAGGGCGCAGGCAGGTTGCGCGGTTTCAGTGAAGATCTTACGGCCAGCATCCAGATCAGCCTCGGCGCTCGCAGCACCGGCCATCAAGGCAAGAAAAACTGCGCCGCCGAGTCGTGGGGTCGTTTGGGTGGTCATGTTCATGTCTCCGGTTTTTTGTTGTCAAACCGGCGGCAGAGGATGCCGCCGGTCAGTCAGCTCAGCTGACAGTCACGTCGACGGCATGGGCGCGCCAGCCGTTATTGCCATAACCCCGTTCGTTGGGCGGAAAAAACTCGGGTTGGGTAACGCCCGCTTCGTTGGTGGCACGGCTCGCCAGCATATGTGTGCCTTCGGACAGCTCCGTGATCAGCACGAATGGCCGCCATGCATAGGGGCCAAGGTCCGGGCCAAGGAACTGCGCTTCTGCCCAGTTTTGCCCCCCGTCGGTGGACACCTCGATCTTGTCCAGACCGCTGACACCGCCCATGGCGACGCCGTGGACCTGCACCTTGCCGGTCGCCGCATCCATCAGAGGGCCGGTGATCCAGGATTTGACGGCCATCTCGTACATCGACGGCTGAGAGGGATCGCCCTTTACCCCCACGGGGCGCACGCGATAGCTGGTTTGCTGGATTTTATTGGGCGATTCCTCGGCCGTCATTGCCAGACGTTTGAGATACTTGACGTTGTTCACGCCATAATACCCCGGAATGACCAGCCGCAGGGGGCCTCCATGGGCGAGGGGCAAAGGCTCACCGTTCATCTCCCACGCCAGGATAGCCTGATCCATCGCGGCCTTTGGAACCGACCGTTCGACCTGGATCGTCTCGGGTGGAAGACCTTCGGGGATCTCTTCGCCACCTGTACCGGTCAGGAACACGGCGCCCGCATTCGCACCGCCCATCGCGTCAATCACGGCGCGCACCGGCACGCCGGTCCACACCACGTTGCCCGCAGCACCAACCGACCACTGCGAGCCGCTGGTTTCATGATCGAAAAAAGCGCGCCCGTTGCCCGAGCATTGCAGCACACAAACCACGGTTTCGACCGCGAGCGTCTTCATCTCGCCCACAGTCATCTTACCCGGGTTCGCGACCCCGTCGATCTCGACCTCCCAGGCATCGCGATCTGCGACGATCTCGTCGGGTGGGGCGGGCAGGTTATTGCGTATGTAAAGCTCGGTACTGGGCGTGATCAGCTCCGAACCTTGCGCGGCGCGCTTCGTCTCAAGCGTCTGCTTGGAATGGACGATCATGTCCTCGGCGTCTTTCCATGCGACGTAATCTGGCAACGGCTCCCCGTCTGATTGCGCCATCCCCGGTGCCCCGACTGCAGCAGCCACCATCGTGCCCGCTGATCCGATCAGGAAATGCCGACGCTTTACGTTTTCTATGATTTTCATGTCTTTCCTCCCGTGGTTCGAAGCATTTGCACTCCACGGTATGCAGCAGCTTCATGCGTGACTAACGTGTTGGGGATGCATTTTATTCCCGCGGAACGGAAAAATATTCGCGAAGCCCCAAATAAGTGGATGCACGTGGCCGGGTCGGCTGGCCAAAGGACGGTGCCCGCTTGTGCGGCCGCTCTGCTTGCCGGATAACCCATTTTGGTAATTGGGGTCGTGCGGTTCCGATGCTCAGTCAGTTGGATATGGGGGGCGCACGGCTCCCGGAGGCTGCGCCAACAGATCAGAGCCATAACCGGCAGGGTTGTCGGATGGAAAAGCGTAGGAGCCGTCGCGCAATACAAGAATAACCACTGCCGAAAGTCCCTGGGAAGACCCGTATGTTGTATTCAACCGAGGGGCAGGGTCAGAACGTTGCGACGGATCAAGATCGATGGATGCGGTCAGGTGCCGTGTCAGCGCAGTCGGCGCCACGTAATTGAGAAACCGCACGGCTACGCAGTTTGTCCGGAAATAGATGCCCGCCATCGCGCGACTTCCAGATAGCTGAACCACGGCAGCAGCGCCTTCGACGCTGGCACCGTCCTATTTCTATATCTGAGAAACACGCCGCTGCGACCGCTCAGACGGTCGCCGCTCCGATGGCGAAAAGCTCATGTCGTGGTAACGTAATTAGTGAGACTCACGGTTGATTTTTTCGTTTGATTTCAGCCGATCATTGGTAACGCTATTTCTGGGATGGTTAGCTTATTCGTGAGATGGTAACGTCAACCATAGGACTGTCCGATTTGTGGATAACTGATGAGGGTGTGACTACTGGAAGATGATGCTCAAGACATTGCAGAAATGAGAGCGGAGGTCTTACGGCGAGCTTAGCGACCCCGAAGGAGCGACTAACATTGGGGCCCTTATCCCGTTTTTTATGATGGTGTTGATGGCCAAGGGGTTCATCGTCGCGACGCCGTTCATAGTAAGAGCGATTTCTGGAAATATCATGATGCCTGCGCTGTCGGGCGGAGTGGGCGGGAGCTACGGATTCATGCGGGCGGCCATGGGTAATCAACAGGCTTACAATCGTTATCTCGTTGGGGGGGCAAGTGGGGCCGAATACGCCGCACTCAAAGCGCGTCAGATGTTTGGAGTGCAACAAATGCCGCAACGGCCGGGAATGGCGAATGCGAACCCCACGGGGGGCAATCCATCGACGGGGACTGGATCGCAGATGTTGGCTCAGCTCGCACGACTAGGAAGATTGGGGCGGCGGTAGTAGCAGTGAGCAGCCATTCATGCAAATCGCAGCGAAGGTGTCAAAAGAGCCCAAAGGCACCGATGCTGCGACCTGAACCAATGTCGGCTTTGCTGATGCTTGGACGAGAGTTCCGCCAAAATTCAAGGGCCTCATAAACTTAACACTTGAGCCTTTTCGTTCCGCACGCTCTCGGCGGTCCACTGAACCTTACGCCAAAGCCGTCTTACCGAATTTGACTAATGGTCCTACAGTGCAGGCGAGATCCGCTACGATGCCAGTCACATCACCATTGAGCCATGAGGCCATCGCAACATCCGCGCGGATAATGAAGCTTTTCCGCTTGATGTCTTCCGCAAACGGGTGGTCCTCATATTCGCTAAATCCTTTTGGCATGCGCGTTAGGCGGTCCATATCCGCAAGTCCCGTTCCTGCATCGGACAACCCGTCTAGGACGGTTTGAAACGCATCAGGTTCGTCGATAATGCGTTGCCGGATCAGGCTAAGCTGCGCTGTTGGTAATTTATAGAATCCGCCAGCCACCCATCCGCCGCTGGCGTTCATTTCGACATAAACCATACCCGCCATTTCGGCTTTGGTTCCGCTGGGCGTTAAGACACCAGACACCGATGATTTATAAGGCGTTTTGTCTTTTGAGAACCGCACATCCCGATGCATCCGAAACATTGTTTTCGCGCTACCTTCAAGTGGGCGATCGCTGTCCATAAGGCGGTTCGATACATGTTCCAACATCTCGCCAAACGGGGCGAGGCAATGGGTTTTGATGTCGGCTTTATGCGCGTCATACCAGTCCTTGGTGTTGTTGCGCGCAAGCTGGTCCAGCAAGTCGAAGGACGTCTTTGAAATCAATGTCATGGTGATGCTCTTTTTTGATTACCTAACGGTATTAACGCGAAGTCGCATGCATCTTCAGGATCGTGTTCACCGCACGCGTAGTCCGTTCTTGGACATCTGGGTACGGCACTTTAATGACCCCCAACTGGACGCGCACCATGCCCAATCCTTCCAGCAACCCGATTAAATCCTCGGCAATATCCATCGGGCTTGTCAGATCCGACAGCACGCCCCGGTTTTGTGCGGCAGCGAACATTTTGGCAAAGTCGTTTTGCGTCTGACCATAGGCCGCATTAAAAAACGTCTCGCCGATATCGGGGTTTTCGCGCGCGCCTTCATGCATCAGGCGCGCAAATTCCAAGGTTTCCGCCTCGTTGAGGAAGGTCAGCAGCTTGGTTCCGTATTGTATCAGCGCCGTTTGTAGATCAGCGATCGTTTCTGTTTTCGGCGGTGTGATCTCGCGAAACCTCAAGGCCTCGGCCTCGGTCACGCACCGCAGAATATCAGCCATATTCTCAAAGTGGCGATAGATCGTGGCCTTTGACACAGCCGCCTCGCGTGCCAGCACGTCCGTCGATACTTGTCCGAAGCCATGCTCGAAAAACAACCGCCGAGCTGCATGTAAGATACGATCTTGAGATGTCGTTTTGCCCATACGACATACTTAGCAATCCTTTTGGAAAAGAAAAGTACTGCGCAGTACTCTTTCGGCTTGCCTAGTCTGCAACACGGCTTAAGTACCGCTTAGTACTGTTCAAGAAAGCGCTCGCATGAAACTGATCTTCCATATCGCAGCAGTCATGGCACTGGCCGCCCCCAGCTTTGCCCAAGATACTGATGTTCTGACACCGTCCGGCGATGTTGCCCCCATCCGCGCCGTCAAACTGATCCAAGCCGGTGGAGAGGCCGCAGCACTTGAACGGGTTTTCTTCGGTCAGGTCGCAGCGCGTGAAACGGTTGATCTATCGTTCGAGGTCGGTGGGCGACTGACTATGTTTGATGCACAAGAAGGGCAATTTCTGGATCAAGGCGTGCAAATCGCCGCGATGGATCTGGCACCTTTTGAGCGCGCGGTGGAACGTGCAACACTTCAACTAGCGCAGGCAAACCGCGATCTGACGCGCGCGCAAACCCTCGTTCAATCCAATGCGGCGTCGGCGACGCAGGCGGAAAACGCGGAAACTGTCCGCGATCTGGCAGCTGTTTCATTGCGCGAGGCCACGGATGCGCTTGCAGATGCCACGCTGGCCGCCCCTTTCCGTGCTCTCGTCGCATCGCGTCTTACACCAAATTTTGCCAATGTGACGCCTGGTCAGCCCATCGTACGTCTGCATGATATGTCCGAGGTGCGCGTTGAAATAGATGTGCCAGAGCGGTTGTTTCAAAGCCTGTCGGATGTCGACGCAATCAGCTTTGTCGGCACATCGCCGTTGTTTAAGGGTGAGGTGCCCTTGGTCCTTCGCGAATTCAATGCAGAGACGCAAAATATTGGCCAAAGCTATCGAGTGACGCTGGCGTTGCCATCAAATCAAGTCCCCGCCGCGATCATTCCCGGTGCGTCAATGACCGTAACGGCGCGGCTTGCGCCAACCGACGGAAAAGCAATTGAACTCTCACCATCTGCTGTGTCCATCGGTGAGGACGGTGCACAGGTAATGGTCTATATCCCCAATACGGACGGCGAGAACGGAACCGTCAATTGGGCCTCTGTCGAAGTTGAGTCTTCCAATGGAACCTCGATCACCGTGACCGGCCTTGACCCGACAAGTCTGGTGGTCGGTGCAGGCATACAGATGTTGCGAGAGGGCGAAACTGTGCGTCCTTTCACCGGTCTGAGCGTGGAATAAGCCCATGAAAATTGCACGTTTCTCGATAGAATACCCCATTTATACTTGGCTGTTTATGCTGTTCGCCCTTTTTGGCGGTGCCTTCGGCTATCTTTCCGTGGGCAAGCTAGAGGACCCGACGTTTACGTTGAAATCTGCGCTTGTCATCACGCCCTATCCCGGTGCGACTGCGTCAGAGGTTGCCGCAGAAATTTCCGAAGTTCTCGAGGCTGAAATCCAGCAGATGGACGAAATCAAGACCGTGTCATCACGCAATACCTTCGGCAGTTCGGTCATTGAGGTCGAGGTGGAGGATCAATTCGGCAGAGATGAGCTCCCCCAGATTTGGGATGATCTTCGTGATCGTGTCGCTGATGCGCAGCAAGGGCTGCCAGCAGGGGCCTTGCCGTCAATCGTAAATGACGACTTTGGTGACGTGTTCGGAATTCTTTACGCGGTGTCTGCGCCCGGATTTTCAGATGCTGAAATCTGGGATATCGCAACCTTCATGCGCCGCGATCTATTGACCGTTGAAGGGGTCGCCAATGTTGAAATCCAAGGGCTACCGGAAGAAGCGATTTTCGTAGAACCCTCGTCGCAGGTTGTATCCTCCTTGGGCATTGATCCCAATTTGATCATCGGCGCAATCAGTGCGTCGACGGCCATCAACCCCACTGGTTTTGTGGCGAATGGCAGCGCTAATTTAAGGATCCAAGGACCCTCTGCCGAGGATAGCGTCAGCGAAATCAGCGGCCTGACGTTCGGGTTTCAGGGCGAGGTTCTGAACCTTCTGGACATTGCCGAGGTTAGCCGGGGTCGTGTTGATGAACCTGAACACATCTTGCGCCACAACGGCCAAGAGGTGTTTACCCTCGGTGTGTCGGGGCTGTTGTCGGAAAACATTGTCACCGTCGGTCAGCGCGTTGAGGCGGAATTGGCGGTGCTAGAAGGCCTTCTCCCCGTCGGTGTGAGCGTCACGCCAATCTATGAGCAACACCGCGTCGTTGATGAGGCCAACAGCAGTTTCCTAATCTCGCTGGCGATGTCTGTCGGTGTGGTCATTGGCGTGCTTGCGATGTTTATGGGGCCGCGCGCCGCTGTGGTGGTGGGTGTTTCCCTGTTGCTCACTGTGACCTCGACCTTCTTTTTTATGTATTTGTTCGATGTCAAAGTTGAACGCATCAGCCTTGGTGCGCTGATCATCGCGATGGGCATGTTGGTCGACAATGGCATCGTCATTGCCGAAGGTATGCAACAGGAAATGCGCAAGGGGCGAAACTCGCGTGAGGCGGCAGACACGGCGTCCAAAAAGACACAAATTCCATTGTTAGGCGCGACAGTCATCGGGATTATGGCATTTGCGGGCATCGGTTTGTCGCCAGATGCCACGGGCGAGTTCATGTTCTCACTGTTTGCCGTTATCGCGATATCGCTGGCGTTATCATGGATTATCGCCGTAACGGTGACGCCTTTGTTGGGTCATTACCTGTTCAAAACCGGCGGGCTGGTGGGGGATGATACGGGCTATAATGGCCCCGTCTTTCGCGCATATGGCGGTTTGGTGCGTTGGGCGCTCAAGCTGCGTTGGTTGGTGATTGCGGGCCTGATCGGGACGACAGTTGCCTGCGTGATGGCATTTGGGCAGGTCAAACAGCAGTTCTTTCCACCCGCAACGACGCCGCTGTTCTATTTGGAATACAAGGCCGCTCAGGGAACGGCCATCGGGGAGGTGTCCAATGATCTGGCCGTGATCGAAGACTGGCTTTTGGCGCGCGATGACGTGGAAGCGGTGACAGCCACAATCGGGCAAGGCCTGACCCGTTTCATCCTGACCTACAATCCTGCGCGTCGCGACAGTTCCTATGGACAATTGGTTATCCGCGCCACAACGGACGCGGCAATCCCGGCACTGCGTGCTGACCTTGATCAGTTTGGGATTGAAGCCTTGCCATGGGCAGAGCTGCAAACAAAACGTATCATTTATGGCCCGCCCGTCAGCTCGGACATCGAGGCGCGTTTTTCTGGCCCTGATCCGCAGGTCTTGCGCGCATTGGCCGAACAAGCTGAGGGTATTTTGCGCGATGCAACGTCCCTGCTTCATTCGGAACACAGTGATTGGCGCGAACGCGAAATTGTCACCCGCCCAATCTATGCCGAAGATCGTGCCCAAGCGGCCGGAATTGCGCGCAGTGATTTGGCCAACGCCATCGCCCTTGCCACCAACGGTATCACCGCGGGGACATACCGCGAACGCGACCGCCTGATCGACATCATCGTGCGCACACCGCGCGCCGAAACTGCACGGGACGGCCAGCTTTTGGACCAAATCGTCTATTCAAATGCCATTGGTGGCTATCTGCCGCTGAGCCAAGTGATTGACGGCTTCATCGTCGTCGCAGAAGATCCTGTGATCGAGCGGCGCAATCGTTTGGCGACGATCACAGTCCAAGCCAACGTCATTGACGGGCTGACCCCACCAACTGTCTTTGCCGAAGTCAGGCCGCTGATCGAAGCCATTGAGCTGCCGTTGGGCTATCGGTTTGAATGGGGTGGCGAGTTTGAAAGCGCGGGTGAAGCGCAGGCATCGCTTGGCCGCCAAATGCCGCTGGCCTTTGGGACAATGCTGCTGATTACCCTTTTGCTCTTTGGTAAGCTGCGCCAGACCGCCGTGATCTGGACCATTGTTCCGATGGCATTGAACGGGGTGGCGCTTGGGCTGCTATATACGAACCTTGCTTTCAGTTTTACCGCAATGCTGGGGCTGTTGTCGTTGTCGGGAATGTTGATCAAGAACGCGATTGTTCTTGTCGAAGAAATTGATGCCCAAAAGGCCGAAGGGTTGGCGCAGGATAAGGCGATCATCACCGCCAGCGTCAGTCGTCTGCGCCCCGTCGTCTTGGCCGCAGGCACGACAATTCTGGGCATGTTGCCACTGTTGGCCGACGGGTTCTTTGCCGCGATGGCGGTTACGATCATGGGCGGCTTGGGCTTTGCGTCCATTTTGACGTTGATTGGGGTTCCGGTCCTCTATCACACCTATCTGGGCAAAGAACGGCGCGCGGACAAACGCGCCGCTCTTGCGATGGCGACACCGTAATGGCCGGCATTCCGACAGAGCGGTTTGAAAAGGTGCAGGTGGCGTCCGTGTCAGAGCTGCGCGCGTGGCTTACGGCACATCACGCGCAGTCAGAAAACGTCTGGTTGGTGACGTTCAAGAAAAACGTACCCAACAAATTTGTATCCACCCAAGACATCTTGGACGAGGTGATCGCCTTCGGTTGGATCGACGGCATCCGGCGCAAGCTGGACGACGAGCGCACCATGCAGATCATCGGGCCGCGGCACACGCAAGCCTGGGCCAAAAGTTATAAGGAGCGTGCGGCAAAGCTGATCAAAGAGGGTCGCATGACCGACGCGGGCTTGCACTCAATCGAGGCGTCCAAAGCGAACGGATTGTGGGATTACTGGGCCGATGTGGATGCGCTGATCGTTCCTGACGATTTGCGCGCGGCACTCGATGCCTTGCCGCTCGCAGCCAAAAATTTTGACAAAAGCGCGCCATCGTACCGGCGCAATCTATTGCGCTGGGTGAAACAGGCCAAAACACCTCCGACCCGGGCCAAACGGATCGCTCAAATCGTGGACTTCGCCGCGCGGGACGAGAAAATTCCGCAGATGTAGCCAAATTTTGGCGGCGGGCTGACTTCAGCATTGTTATCAGGCGGCAGTTAAAAACAACCATGCTCTCGAGCATTAGGTATCATGTCTAGCTACGCCAGAGCAGACTTTGGCGCAGCTGCAGCGAAAGTCTGCAAAGTCCCGCTCTGCCGTCCTTCAAATCTGGTGCGGCGAACGACTGGTTCGGTGAATTACGCGCGATCAATGGTTGCGTTACGCCTGATCCATCTCCGCCTGCTTCAACTGATCTTCCAGCCCTCTCAGATCATCCACCGCCAGATCGAGACGATCTCGGTCGCCACCGTCGCGTTCCTCAAGTTGCATTTCGCCTTGATCGGCAAAGTTCATTTCCTGCTGTCGTTGCCCTTCTTCGACAACGACTTGAACAGCCCCCGAACGTTTTTTGAGGCGAGAGACCGATTTAGCAGCACTCATCTCCTGCGGGCCATTTGAGCGCTCCCCACGGTGCTGTCAGACTAATCAGAACTCGCATCAGATTGCTAGCGCAGCCTGAATCTATGCGCACAATAGTTGGCGCCACTCAGCAAGAGCAGCGGTTCGATTGAGCTTGAAATTGTCT
>CALGTJ010000200.1 GCA_937901435.1 uncultured Rhodobacter sp.
CGGAGGGGCCGTCAGTTCCGAAACATCCGCCGCAAGATCGTGAGCGGACGATTTGACGGGAAAGAGCTGGTTAACGGACAATGCGTTTGCGTTGCGGTGTTGCAGAAGGTGATCGAAAAAGAGACGGTAGATTGCAGCGTCATACGGCGTTTCGCCGGAATCACCCTTTGCCTAGATCAGGCCGAGTTCGACTGCATGCGACACGGTCATCCTGACAGGATTTCGCGGCATTGATCGCGCCTGCGTGGTTGTCTGGCGCTACATGGCTCGCGGCCAGAACAAAATGCGCGAAATACCAACGCGGCATCCGGTGGATCGCGCGTTCCGCCCATTCAATTGCGGTGGCGTAACGTCCGGCCATGTAATGCGCCAATGCAAGACCCGAAAAGCGAAAGAAAATGCTTGGATCGAGAGGGTTGGACCGAATGGCGATTTCCTGATTGGCAATGGCCTCGTCCGAGCGTCCAAGGATGCCGAGCAAAGTGCCAAGGCTGCCATAGGCCAGCGAGCAGTTTGGGTTCAGGGCGACGGCGCGCTCCAAGGCTCCAAGGGACTCGTCGTATTTCAAGAGCCCCCAACCGGAAATCCCCAAAGCCAGATGGGCATATTCATTGCGGTCGTCCAATTGCGTGGCGCGCCGCGCCAGTGCGTAAGCTGTTTCCATTGCGGGCCGGACGTCGGGGACAAACCCCATGATGGCGATGTGGTGGTTGATGAGCGACAAGATCATGTTGGCCCTGCTGTTTCTGGCCCGCATCGGACTTGGGTTTCAGTTTCAGACACTGGCCTCCGTGGGCGACGATTTGGTCGTAGCTTTTGGGCTTGATTACGCGGGGATCGGTTTTCTGATCGGTCTTTTCATGGCCCCTGGGCTGTTTCTGGCCATACCTGCCGGATATTGGGGCCGCTTTGTCTCGGACCGGATCATGGTGGTGATCGGATTGGGCGCTTTGGCTTTGGGCGGGGCTGTGTCATCCGTGGCCACCGACAGTTGGATGATTGGGCTGGGCCGTCTCCTTTCCGGCGAAGGTTTTCTCTTTACCACACTCTATTTCACCAAGATGGTTCCAGATTGGTTTGAGGGGCGCGAAATCGCGACCGCCATGAGCATCCTTGTCATGAGCTGGCCCTTTGGCATTGCCATGGGACAGGTCGGCCACGTCTGGCTTGCACAGGCCTACGGCTGGCAGGTTCCGTTTCAGGTGGCCTCGGCCTACTGTCTGCTCGCGGCGCTGGGGGTCTTTTGTCCTACAGATCGCCGCATGATCTGCCGCCCGCCAGAAGCGGTGCGGGTGTTGCGCTGACGGGTCAAGAATGGCGTCTGATTCTTTGCGCCGCCGCCTTGTGCGGGCATCTTGTGGACCGTTTCGGCGGGCGCAATGCGGTCTTGGCCATCTGCATGGGCGGCGCGATCGTTTCTCTTATGCTGCTTGGCGCGCAAGGGGCCGGACTTGGCGCAAGCTTGCTGTTCGGCCTAATCGGCATGGCACCCGCAGGCGTGATCATGGCGATGGCCGGACAAGCCATGCGGCCTGAGGTGCGCGCCTTCGGTAGGGTATCTTTTTTACCCTTTACTATGCGATCATGCTGGTGATGCCGCCCGTGGCAGGTGCAATCCTTGACGCGACGGGTAATGCGCGAGGGCCAATTTGGCTTGCAATCATTCTCTTCGCACTGGTGGTCCCATTGGGTCTCGGGTTTCAATATTTCAAAGCTGTGCGCCTGATGGGCGGCGAGAAGGAAGTATGACAATGGACGTTCGAAAAACAGTGTTCACGAAGGAGATCATCGCTGCCGACGAAATGGGTATGGTGTGCAACCCAATCACGCGGGTTGCTGCCATGGCGGTTTTTAGAAACCCATTCGCAGGGGTACATCAGGACGACCTCTCGCCCCTCTTCGATGTCGGAGCGCGGCTAGGTCAATCGCTGACGCAAGAGCTTGTGAAGATGCTGGGCGAGCCTCCAGTTTGCTACGGCAAAGCGGCGCTTGTCGGATCGGCTGGCGCGATGGAACATGGTGCCGCCGTGTTGCATCCCGCGCTTGGCACACCAGTGCGGGCGGCGGTTGGCGGCGGTAAATCCCTGATGCCCTCCAACCACAAAGTAGCGGCTTTGGGTGGGTTCGTTGATCTGCCACTGGGTCATAAAGATGAGGCATGGTCCTTTGACCATATCGACACGATGACGCTCTGGGTACCTGATGCACCGCGCGCAGACGAAATCGTACTTTGTATCGGACTATCGGACGGAACACGTGCACATCCGCGTGTTGGAAAAGGCCCAAGTCCCTCTTGATCAGATATTCTGTCTTGAAGCTGCCTCTGGCAACAAGCGCAGCCTCGGGCAAAACGGGCTTATTTTGTTGAAAAACTTTTGTTGATTTGAGCGCCAGTCGCTGATTCAATTCCCCTTATTCGGGGGGGGAACTGCGATGTTGGGACCGAAGCAAGAGGCGCAAGGCGCACTGTTCTACGAGTTCTCAATTGAGGATCACGTCCCGCAGGGCCACCTGCTGCGCTCCATCGACCGTTTTGTTGATTTGACCGAAATCCGTGCCTACCTCGCGGAGTTCTACAGCCACACGGGGCGGCCATCCGTCGATCCTGAGCTGCTGATCCGGATGCTTCTGGTCGGATATTGCTTCGGCATCCGGTCGGAGCGGCGGCTCTGCGAAGAGGTTCATCTGAACCTCGCTTATCGCTGGTTTTGTCGCCTTGATCTGAGCGATCGCGTTCCCGATCACTCGACGTTTTCCAAGAACCGGCATGGGCGTTTTCGCGACAGCGAACTTCTGCGACACCTGTTCGAGACGACTGTCGCCCGGTGTATCGAAGAAGGTCTGGTCAGCGGCCAGCGTATGGCGATTGATGCCAGCCTGATAGAAGCCGATGCGAACAAGCAGAACTCCACGCCGAAGGAAGATTGGGACGTAACGCACATCGATCCGGCTGATGCGTCGCGCGCCGTGCGCGAGTATCTCGACACGCTCGACGAAGCCGCATTTGGCGCGGCCAGCGAGGTGAAGCCCAAGTTCACCTCGCATTCCGATCCCGCCAGTCAGTGCCTCTCGTGACATTGCTGCGCAATGCACTGCCGGTAGTAGACAGCAGCCCGCAAAGGTCCGGCATTCTTTAGCTATTCCGACAATTATCTCATCGACACGGATCACGGTGTCATCTTGGATGTGGAGCCTACCCGCTCCATCCGGCAAGCCGAGGTTGGATCGACAAAAACGATGCTGACGCGGGTGAAAGAGAAGTTCGGTCTGGTTCCTGACTGGATGATCGCCGACACCGCCTATGGTTCAGGCCCGATGCTCGGCTGGCTCGTGGAACGCAAGATCGATCCTTACATCCCGGTGATCCATTGCCCGGCAGGCGATTGCGCAGCAATCTGCCGAGAGGGGACAAGGCTGGGCCGCCCCGATGGCACCTGGACACGCACAGATTTCGATTGGGATGCAGAGAACGATCAATACATCTGCCCAGAAGGTCACGCGCTCAAGCAGTTCCGCCGGAATTATTCCGATCCGAACCGGGGCCCGACGGGCAAGGGCACCGCGAAGTATCGTGCGCTGAAGCTGACCTGTCAGGTTTGCCCATCCAAACAAAAGTGCTGCCCCAACGCCGACGCCAGGTCTATCACCCGTGAAGAACACGAAGATGC
>CALGTJ010000201.1 GCA_937901435.1 uncultured Rhodobacter sp.
ACCCACATAGTCGTTGGCATCACCGCTGACCTCTAGTTTCAGCCCCGGAGCCGCAAAGGCCCCCAATGATTGCCCCGCAGAACCGGTCAATTTCACCGTCAGATGGTCAGGTTGCAATTGGTTGCGCATGCCGAACCGCTTGACGATATGGCTGGATGTCCGCGTGCCGATGGTCCGGTCGGTGTTACGGACCGCATAGGACAGTTGCATCTTTTCACCATCCTCAAGGAAGCGCGCGGCATCCGCCACAATCGCGGCGTCCAGCGTGTCCGGCACCGCGTTGCGTGGCTTGTTGCGGTCGTAAACAATACGATCCGCGCCATCGACAGTGATCAGCAGCGGGTTCAGATCGAGATCGTCCAGATGCGCAGAGCCCCGGCTGACCTGAGACAACAGATCCGCACGACCAATGACCTCGTCCAGAGACTTGGCCCCGATAGAGGCAAGAATCTCGCGCACTTCCTGAGCGTAGAAAGTGATCAGGTTGACGACCTTGTCGGCGTTGCCGGTGAACTTGGCGCGCAGGTCCTCGTCCTGCGTGCAGACCCCGACCGGGCAAGTGTTGCTTTGGCACTGACGCACCATGATACAGCCCATCGCGATCAGCGCAGCGGTGCCGATGCCGTATTCTTCGGCCCCAAGCATTGCCGCCATGACGATGTCACGCCCGGTGCGAAGGCCACCATCGGTGCGCAGGGTCACGCGGTCGCGCAGCTTGTTCATCGACAGAACCTGATGCGCCTCGGTCAGGCCCATTTCCCAGGGCAGACCCGCGTATTTGATCGAGGTTGCGGGCGACGCGCCCGTGCCACCGTTGTGACCGGAAATTAGGATCACATCAGCCTTGGCCTTGGCCACACCCGCCGCAATCGTACCCACACCGCTAGAGGCGACAAGTTTCACCGTCACCTTGGCGCGTGGGTTGATCTGCTTGAGGTCATAGATCAGCTGCGCCAGATCCTCGATAGAGTAGATATCGTGGTGCGGCGGTGGGGATATCAGCGTCACACCGGGTGTCGAGTGGCGCAGACGCGCGATCAGTTCGGTGACCTTCATCCCCGGCAACTGACCACCCTCTCCGGGCTTGGCGCCCTGAGCGACCTTGATTTCCAGCTCTTCGCAGGCGTTCAGGTATTCGGCGGTGACGCCAAAGCGACCAGAGGCCACCTGCTTGATCTTGGCACTTGGGTTGTCGCCGTTGGATTCTGGCACGAAATGCGCCGGATCTTCGCCACCCTCGCCAGAGTCGGACTTGGCCCCGATCCGGTTCATCGCGATGTTCAGCGTCTTGTGTGCCTCTGGCGACAGCGCCCCCAGCGACATACCCGGTGTCACGAACCGCTTGCGGATCGAGGTGATGCTTTCGACCTCTTCAATCGCCACAGGCGCACCGATGGATTTGAAATCCAGCAGGTCGCGCAAATGGATCGGCGGAGCAGAGCGCATCTTGGCCGAAAACTGCTTCCACAACTCGTAGGACGCGCGGTTACAGGCCGCTTGCAGCATATGCATCGACTGCGCTTCCCACGCGTGGGTCTCGCCGGACCGGCGTGCTTTGTAGAACCCGCCGATGGGCAGAACGTCCTGCCCGCCCAGCCAGCCTTGCGCGTGAACGGCCATCGCCTTTTTCTGGATACCGCTGGTGCCGATCCCGGAAATGCGGCTGTGCATGCCCGGGAAATATTCGGCCACCATGGCACGGCTAAGACCAACCGCCTCAAAGTTCAGACCGCCACGATAGGACGAAATCACCGAAATGCCCATCTTGGACATGATCTTTAGCAGGCCCTGATCGATAGCCTCACGGTAACGCGCGACCGCCTCGTTCAGGCTGCAATCCAGCAACCCGCGCTGGACGCGATCGGCAAGGCTGTCCTCTGCCAGATAGGCGTTCACCACGGTCGCGCCACAGCCAATGAGCACCGCAAAGTAATGCGGATCGATACATTCGGCAGACTGGACGTTGAGAGAGCAGAAGGTCCGCAGGCCCTTGCGCGTCAGCCAGCTATGGACGGCACTGGTGGCAAGGATCATCGGCATCCCGACCTTTTCCGGCCCCTGATGCTGGTCTGTCAGGATCAGATGCCCGGCGCCAGAGCGTACTGCATCTTCTGCCTCGGACCGGATCCGATGCAGGTTCGTCATCAGCGCCGCAGAATCATCTGCCGCGAAGGTACAGTCGATCTCGACCATATGGGCGTTGAAGTTGCGCACCAGTTCCTCGAACTGCCCGTTGCCCACGAACGGCGAGTTCAGCACAAGGATCTCTGTCTGGCTGCTGTCCTCGTCCAGCACGTTCTTGAGGTTGCCGAACCGCGTCTTGAGGCTCATCACGCGGAATTCGCGCAAGCTGTCGATGGGCGGGTTGGTCACCTGCGAAAAGTTCTGGCGGAAAAAATGGCTGAGCGGGCGATATTTTTCCGACAATACCGCGCTGGGGGTGTCGTCGCCCATAGAGGCCAGCGTTTCCTTGCCATCCTCAGCCATTGGCGCGAGGATTTGTTCCAGCTCTTCAATGGTATAGCCCGCCGCAATCTGGCGCTTGCGCAGTTCAGCCCCAGAGAACAACGCCTTTTCGTTGACGCTATCCAAAGCGTCATCAAGCTCGTTGATCTTGCCTACCCATTCGCCAAAGGGCTGGGCGGCGGCCATTTTGTCTTTGATCTCTGTGTCGTGGTACAAACGGCCCTCGGCCATATCCACAGCCAGCAACTGCCCTGGCCCCAATGCGCCTTTTTCGACCACGCTGGCCTCATCCGTGGGGACCATGCCCGCCTCGGACCCGGCAATCACCAGACCGTCCCCCGTCACAACATAGCGCATCGGGCGCAGCCCGTTGCGGTCAAGTCCGGCGCAGACCCAGCGTCCGTCCGTCATGGCAAGCGCGGCGGGACCGTCCCAAGGCTCCATCACGGCGTTGCAATAGTTGTACATATCGCGCCAGCTTTCGGGCAGTTCGATCGCCTGCTTGCTCCAGCTTTCGGGGATCAGCATGGTTTTCGCCATAGGCGCAGAGCGCCCGGCGCGAACCAGCACCTCGAACACAGAATCCAGCGCCGCAGAGTCCGAAGACCCGGCGGGAATGATCGGCTTGATATCCTCGGCCAGATCGCCAAACGCGCCAGAGGCCATGCGGATCTCGTGGCTTTTCATCCAGTTGACGTTGCCCTTGAGCGTGTTGATCTCGCCGTTATGGGCCAACATGCGGAACGGCTGTGCCAGCCACCATTGCGGGAAAGTATTGGTGGAATAGCGCTGGTGATAGATCGCAAAGGCGCTTTCGAACCGCTCGTCTTGAAGGTCTGGATAGAATTCGGCCACATCCTGCGCCAGCATCATGCCCTTGTAGATGATCGAGCGGCACGACAGTGACGCCAGATACAGCCCTGGCACCTGCGCGGCCAGCGCGGCTTTTTCGATGCGGCGACGGATCACGTAAAGCTCACGCTCGAACTGTTCTTCGCTCACATCTTTAGAATTGCTGATCAGGATCTGTTCGATCTCTGGCCGCGTTGCGTTCGCCTTGTCACCCAGAACCGACACATCGACCGGCACATGACGCCATCCGTAGATGTAATAGCCCATACGCAGCACTTCGGCCTCGACGATGGTCCGGCAGGTTTCCTGCGCGCCAAAATCGGTGCGCGGCAAGAACACCTGCCCCACGGCGATCATCCGGTTGTGGTCGGGCTTGTGCCCGGTGCGTTCGATCTGGTCGTAGAAGAACTCGACAGGGATCTGCACGTGAATGCCAGCGCCGTCGCCAGTCTTGCCATCTGCATCCACAGCGCCCCGGTGCCAGACGGCCTTGAGCGCGTCGATGCCGTTCGCCACAACCTTGCGGCTTGGCTTGCCGTCAATCGAGACCACCAGACCCACACCGCAAGAGGCGTGTTCGTCACTCTCGCTATACAGCCCGTTTTCGGCCATCCAAGCACGCTTGGTGGTCTCTTGCGCGGCCCAATCAGCATCAAACTTGGCAGCTTCAAATTTGGCAGAATCAAATTTGGTCATCTCGTATCCTCCGTTCGATTGGCAGGACCATGCCTGAACCAGCCGTCACATCTAAATCCAAAACCGGGGCCTTCGCCCAAAATTAGCCTACTCGGCCGCAACGCTTTGCGAGGCGCTGATGTAGTCGAGGATGGCATCCGCCGCCTCGCGCCCGTCCCGGATCGCCCAGACCACCAGCGAAGCACCGCGCACGATGTCACCAGCAGCATAAACCCCGTCCAGCGATGTGGCGTGGCTGCGGAAGTCGGCCTTGACCGTGCCCCAGCGCGTGACCTCCAGCCCGTCGACCCCCCAAAGCTTTGGCAGATCCTCAGGCTCGAACCCCAGCGCCATGATCGCCAGATCCGCACCTTCGATATAGTCCGCGCCGTCGATCACCTCTGGGCTGCGGCGGCCACTGGCATCAGGCGCACCAAGGCGCATCCGCTGGACCATCACGCCCTCGACCGTCTCACCGACAAAGCCTTTGGGCGCGGTCTGCCAGACGAATTCAACGCCTTCTTCCTCGGCATTGGCGACCTCGCGCTGGCTGCCGGGCATGTTGTCCCGGTCGCGACGATAGAGGCATTTCACGCTGGTCGCCCCCTGACGGATCGCCGTGCGCACACAGTCCATGGCGGTATCGCCGCCGCCGACAACGACGACGCGCTTGCCCTTGGCGTCCAGCTCGCCCGAATCGAATTCCTCGACCACATCGCCAAAGCTTTTGCGGTTAGATGCTGTCAGAAAATCAATCGCGCGGACAATGCCATCAGCCCCGATGCCGGGTGCCTGCAACTCGCGGGATTTGTACACGCCTGTGGCAATCAGAACCGCGTCATGCTTGCCCCGGATGGCGTCGAAAGAGATATCCTCGCCCACGTTGCAGTTCAGCACAAATTCAACACCGCCGTCGCGTAGCTGATCGATACGCGCCATGACCACGTCTTTTTCCAGCTTGAAACCGGGGATGCCATAGGTCAGCAGACCGCCCCCGCGATCATAGCGGTCGTAGACAGTGACCTGCACACCCTGCCGACGCAGCACATCCGCCGCCGCCAGCCCGCCCGGACCAGCGCCGATGATACCGACGCTTTCGGTACGTTCCTGCGCGGGACGGATCGCTTTGACCCAACCGTTTTCCCACGCCATATCAGTGATATATTTCTCGACCGATCCGATGGTCACAGTGCCGTGGCCGGATTGTTCGATCACACAATTGCCTTCGCACAGACGATCCTGCGGACAGATGCGGCCGCAGATCTCGGGAAAGGTATTGGTGGCCTGGCTGAGTTCATAGGCCTCCTGCAACCGACCCTCTGCCGTCAGGCGCAACCAGTCGGGGATGTTGTTGTGCAGCGGACAATGGGTCTGGCAATAGGGCACACCGCATTGGCTACACCGCGAGGACTGCTCTTCCGCTTTGGCGGCTGCAAACTCTGCGTAGATCTCGTTGAAATCTGTGTTGCGCAGATTGGGGGGCCGTTTTTCCGGCATGTCCCGTTCGACCTGCACGAATTTCAACATTTTTTGAGTCGCCATGGGGAAGGTCCTTCCTAGAACCAGTGTGGACCGTCCGTATAATCGGGGTTGAAACGGAAATAAAGTCATTAATGGTGACCTATATTCGACTATTTTCACTCTGCGGCGCAGCATTTGGGTTTCACTACCCCTAAATAATGGCAGTATTACTGTCCTATATGCGATCTTTCCCCGGAGTCTCAAATGGTTAATGTGGCCGCACGAATCGGACGGAGTCCCCGAAATGCCAATTCTTCATCTTCTCATTGTCGCGCTTATTCAGGGTGTGACAGAGTTTCTGCCCATATCCTCTTCTGCTCACTTGATTCTTTTGCCCAATCTGACCGGCATGGCGGATCAGGGACAGGTCATCGATATGGCGGTGCATGTTGGCACCCTCTTTGCCGTTATCCTCTATTTCTGGAGCGATGTACGCCTTGCGGCTTCCGGTGTTCCTAGTCTGATCCGGGGGCGGATCGACTCTCAGGGGGCGTGGCTGGCGATGCTCTTGGCGCTCTCTACCGTTCCGGTGATCCTTTTTGGGCTGGTTCTGAAATTGACCGGCGTCGACGATATGTTGCGATCGACCGCTGTCATCGGCTGGACGATGTTGATTTTTGGCCTCTTCCTTTATTGGGCCGATCAAACCGGCAGCACTGACAAAGACGACAAGAAATGGACCATGCGGGATGCTGCGATCATGGGTCTGTGGCAGGCGATCGCCTTGATCCCCGGCACCTCGCGGTCGGGTATCACGATCACCGCCGGGCGCTATCTGGGATATAACCGCAAGGGCGCTGCGCGGCTGGCGATGCTGATGTCGATCCCGACGATCATCGCTTCTGCCACCTTGCTGGGGCTAGAGGTCGCCGTGAACGCTGATGCCGCCGCCGCCCGCGACGGCGCGATTGCCGCCGCGTTCTCGTTCATCGCCGCGCTCTTTGCGCTCGTCCTGATGATGCGCCTTTTGCGCAGCGTCAGCTATACGCCCTATGTGATCTACCGGGTCGTGCTGGGCGTGATCCTGCTATGGATCGCCTAGACCTAAGCCTTGAGGTTTTTCGCTGAATTCTTGATCGCGGCGTATTGCCCCGAGGGACGATACGGCCAGAGATAGTCGGGGATAACCGATTCAATCGTCGTCGGCGTTATGCCCAGATCCGCAAGGGTCATAGCGCCGTCAGACACCACATTATCCACGCGCAGACTGCGCACCTGATCAGTGGTCACCGGACCTTTGATCAGGCCGCCAGAGATCGCAGAGGCAAATCCAAACAGCCCGCCCATGATCCGTGCCGCGAAAAAGGGGATGTTCAGTATAAGACGCCGACGCTGAATGACGTGCAACATGACCGTCATCAACGCGCGAAAGCTCAGTTTCTCAGGCCCGCCGATTTCATAGATGCCCGGCTTGGCTGTCCCAAGAATACCCTTGACGGCGGCCTGCGCCAGATCATCCACATAGACCGGCTGGAACTGCGTCTCTGCCCCGATAACCGGCAGCACAGGACCCATTCGGGTCATCGCAGCAAAGCGGTTAAAGAATTGATCCTCTGGCCCGAAAACCACGGACGGACGCAGGATCATGGCGTTTGGCATATGGGCCAGCACACCAGCCTCTCCGGCGGCCTTTGATTGGGAATAGACGCTGGCACTGTCCGCATCCGCGCCAATGGCAGAGATATGCACCATCCGGGCAATCCCCTGCTCTGCCGCGATCCTCGCGATGCGCGTCGCGCCTTCGTCCTGCACGGCACCAAAATTGTTGCGCCCGCCAACGTCAAACGTCCCCACACAGTTCACAACTACATCGGCCCCGGCCATCACCGCACGCACGCTGTCATCGTCGCGAATATTGCAGAACACAGGTTCTACCTGCCCGACCACACCGTAGGGTTTGACAAAGATCGCCTCGTTCGGGCGACGCACCGCGACCCGAACGCGCCAGCCCAGTTTCGCCATGCGGCGCGCGATATAACGCCCGACAAACCCGGACCCGCCGTAGATCGTGACAAGTTGCGACATGGTCGTTTGCTCCCGCAGAATATGGTTGTTGCTGGCCTACTCTTCGACACCGCGTGGAACAAGCCGTAATTTTGTCGCGACGCAAGGTTCGCTGCACACCTGAGTTGCCGAAATTATACCTTTACCGTAAAGTCTGAAAAAAACAACAACACCGGGCAGGCAAACACCATGAATGCGGATCAAAATCCGACTGCGGTAAACCCAATTTCCCTTTTGGTCGAGGCATCGCGTCGAGACAGTTTCGAAACGTTCCGCGAGGAAATGTCACAATCGATGCTTTTCCCTGAAAAGTCGCGCAACAGACAGTTCGCAATGGAACGCGCCATTCAAACGGATCTGGACGGTGGGTTGTACGTTGAATTTGGCGTCGCGGCAGGCAAGGGCTGCCGTCAGTTCGGCAAAATGCTGGCCCCGCACGGCAAACGTTTTCATGGGTTTGACAGCTTTGAAGGCCTCGAAGAAGACTGGACGGGCATTCAAACAGGCCGAACAGCCGGAGCGTTTTCGCAAGGCGGCACCCTGCCGCGCGTTCCGGGCAATGTCACCTTGGTGAAGGGCTGGATTCAGGACACTTTGCCGACCTATTTGACAGAAACAGAAAGCGCGCCGTTCTCATTTATCCACATGGATATGGACACCTACACCCCGACACGTGTTGCGCTTGAATTGGTCAAACCGAGGCTGCGCAAGGGCACTGTCATCTTGTTTGACGAACTTTACGGATATCCCGGCTGGCGCCACCACGAATACAAGGCCTTACAAGAGGTGCTAAGCGCGGATGACTATTGCTTTTTGTGCTTCTCGAACGAAGCCGTTGCGATTGAACTGCTGCGCCATCCATAGCACCACACTGACTATAAAAAATATCGTGACGAATCCAATTGACAGTGTCGATGGCACCCCTTAAACGCGCCGCTACACGACACCTGCCCAGGTGGCGGAATTGGTAGACGCGCTAGCTTCAGGTGCTAGTATTGGCAACGATGTGGAGGTTCGAGTCCTCTCCTGGGCACCACTACACCTCAAAAACCTTTATTTATATGGCGAATATGGGCGGTGTTATAAAAATTTCGTACCAAATTTACCCAAAGTTTCGTACCAAATTGGTGAGCATGACTGAAGTGTTTTCAACACTCTCGACCAAATACTCGGCCTAACTTGCTCAACTGATTCACGTAGGCAGATTAGAACCTGTGCTTGCCCAGCGCACAGAGTGGCTAACGATCATAATCTTGGCGTCGCTGCTCAAGCACAGAGAGGCGCTCCAGAGGTCACTACACAATCTCTCACAACCCTTCCTTCATAGACCCAACTGTCACAGCATGAATACGGCTCTGAACGTTACACACCCCAGCAAATGCCTCAAAATCCCAATCACTACATGTAGTGCTACACTTTAACATCAACACACTATGCAGGATTCCCTCTTGCTGTTCAGATGTTGGAACATAGGGCTTGAATACGAAACGAACTGGGGTTTTTCCTGCGTTTCCTTTCGCCTCTTGAAAAGCTAGTTGTTCGTTCACACTTAATAGACGTCGGTCACGCCGACTTTCGTTTGCCTCATTTAGGCGGACCCCATTGATGTGCAAGATAGACAGACGTGCGGGGTTTCCTCGACGTGATCCAGCTGCACATACGAACATCGGTCCTTGGTGGGGGCAGGTGCTGGAAAGACATCGAGAGGTGTGACTTGAGGTATGGCGTAACCAGCATACCGTTTTAGGGTCATATGTTTAAGCAATCAACTGTTGGGGATGAAAAGACCAACCATAGATGACCCTCGGGTTATCGGCGGCCTGATTAGCACACACCAACATTCAATAAACGACGTGAAACCTCATAGGGTCAATCCGTCTTCAAACTGCTTTTCAGCGGTCATGTGTGCTGTTGCGCCTTCCTTTGGTGTCGTCGGTCCCTGTCCGCTGCTTGGCGTCTACCTGTGCGCTTTTGCACAAATAACCCGAAGTAACTAAAATGACCGTACAGAACAATAAGCAATTCTTTGAAGACCAGCCTCATGGACATTTACGGGATGGGTCAGCGAAAGCATTTGAACGTATTGGACGGGCTTTTCCGTTCCTATCCATGTATGAACAACACCAGCTAGTTGATCGCACCTTCCTGCAAACAGATGTGTCGGGGCGACCACAAATCCGTCATGATACTGGTCATCGAATAGTCACTTCTTCCCCACAGGAGATTGAACAATCGTTATTATACAATCATGAGATGAAAGCTGGTTGGCACAACTTTCTGATTGCAATACCGCATCCCGTTTATGCACCAAACCGTCCTAAATGGTTGTCAGCAGGTCAGACATTGTTCCGCAATGAATATGTGGGAAGTGATGTCGCAAAGTCCATTCCAAACTTGGGCGTGAATGATGTTGTCGTACCCTGCCCACCAGAATGGGATGCCTTCATGAAGCGTCTGTTTGCAAACCCTACGATGTGTCCACCAACTGCTGATGGCTCGATCCCTACGGACAATTTGCGCTTTATCGACGAGTTCACCAATTGGCTGGCCTTTAGTTTATTCAGCAACTCTCGTCCGTTATACGCCCCAATCCTACGTGGAGCGCATGGTACGGGCAAAGGGACAATGGAAAGTCAGGTAATCAAGCCCTTTGTTGGCGGAAGGAACCACATCAAGGTCATGCCCCATAACATCAAGGGGGAGCATGGCGGACAATTTCTTGTTGGAAAGAGCATGGTTGTCTTCGATGAGGTAAATGATCGTGGGCAGGTCTTTGGGGATAGGCTCAAGAATTTGGTCACAGAAACTGATTTGGCTGTTAGAGGTGGTCGCGGAATTTCGGACCAGTTGTTAAGGTGGATCGCATGATGAG
>CALGTJ010000202.1 GCA_937901435.1 uncultured Rhodobacter sp.
GCGCGCGCCGTGTGATCCAGTTCAATCCGCTGCAACAGGCCACGGGGCTTGGCGTGACGGACGGCGGCGGGCGCATCGGGCGCAATTTTTCGCCCGAACGGCAGCAGGAAAGCATAAGTCTGTTTGGCGCGGTGGCCGATCACATCCGAGTTAAGCTGGAAACCGGCAATGTGGTGCTGGCGGCCTATTCCGAAGGGGCCGCTGAACGTCTGGGGCACCTGCTGGAAGACCACGAGATCGAGGGTGCGGCCACCATCCGGCGCGCCAAGGATCTGGGCAAGCGCGAGATCGCGCTGACCGTCTGGCCGCTGGAAACCGGCTTTGAAATTCCGGGTCTGACCGTGCTGGCCGAACAGGATATTCTGGGCGACCGCCTGATCCGGCGCGGGCCAAAGAAAAAGCGGGCCGAGAATTTCCTGACAGAGACCCAGACCCTCAGCCCCGGTGATCTGATCGTGCATGTGGATCACGGGATCGGCCGCTATAACGGGCTGGAGGTCATCACCGCCATGGGCGCGGCGCATGAATGTATCGCGCTGGAATATTACGGTGGGGACCGTCTGTTCCTGCCGGTCGAGAACATCGAATTGCTCAGCCGCTACGGCCATGAGGAAGGCCTGCTGGACCGGCTCGGGGGCGGCGCGTGGCAGGCCAAGAAATCCCGCCTCAAGGAACGCATCCGCGAGATCGCAGACAAGCTGATCCGCGTCGCCGCCGAACGCCACTTGCGCCGCGCCCGCATCATGGAGCCGCCGGACGGCATGTGGGATGCGTTTTCCGCGCGCTTTCCCTATCAAGAGACCGACGACCAATTGAACGCGATTGGCGATGTGCTGGGCGATCTGGCGTCGGGCACGCCGATGGACAGGCTGATCTGCGGTGACGTGGGCTTTGGCAAGACCGAGGTCGCCATGCGCGGTGCCTTTGTGGCGGCCATGTCGGGGATGCAGGTGGCGGTCATTGCGCCGACCACGCTGCTGGCGCGCCAGCACTACAAAAGCTTTGCAGAGCGTTTTCGCGGCTTTCCCATCGAGGTGCGGCAATTGTCCCGCTTTGTCAGTGCCAAAGACGCCGAAGACACCCGCAAAGGCATCAGTGACGGTACGGTCGATATTGTCATCGGCACTCATGCTCTGCTTGCGAAATCCATTCGCTTCAAAGACTTGGGGCTGCTGGTTATCGACGAAGAACAGCATTTCGGCGTCGCCCATAAAGAGCGGCTGAAACAGATGCGCTCTGACGTGCATGTGCTGACGCTGACGGCCACGCCGATCCCGCGCACTCTGCAACTTAGCCTGACGGGCGTGCGCGACCTGTCGATCATCGGCACGCCCCCGGTCGACCGGCTGGCGATCCGCACTTACGTTTCGGAATTTGACGCCGTCACCATCCGCGAGGCCCTGCTGCGCGAACACTATCGCGGCGGGCAGTCGTTTTATGTGGTGCCGCGCATCACCGATCTGCCTGAAATCGAAGAATTCCTGCGCGCGCAATTGCCCGAGCTAAAGGTCACCACCGCCCATGGCCAGTTGGCCGCCGGGCAGTTGGATGACAAGATGAACGCCTTTTATGACGGTCAGTACGACGTGCTGTTGGCGACCACGATTGTGGAAAGCGGGCTGGATATTCCCACCGCCAACACGATGGTCGTGCATCGCGCCGATATGTTCGGCCTTGCGCAGCTTTATCAGATCCGTGGGCGGGTGGGGCGCTCGAAAACCCGCGCCTATGCCTATCTGACGACGAAACCACGTCAGAAACTGACCACGGCGGCGGAAAAGCGGCTGCGTGTCTTGGGATCGCTGGACTCGCTGGGTGCGGGCTTTACGCTGGCCTCGCAGGATCTGGACATTCGCGGGGCAGGCAATCTGCTGGGCGAGGAACAGTCGGGCCAGATCAACGAGGTCGGCTATGAGCTGTATCAATCCATGCTGGAAGAGGCGATTGCCAAGATCCGCTCTGGCGAGTTGGAGGGGCTGACTGAGGTGGACGAACAATGGGCGCCACAGATCAATCTGGGCGTGCCGGTGCTGATCCCCGAGGATTATGTGCCCGATCTGGACGTGCGCCTGGGTCTCTATCGTCGCCTCTCGACCCTTCGTACCAAGGTCGAGCTAGAGGGGTTTGCCGCCGAATTGATCGACCGCTTTGGCAAACTGCCCAAAGAGGTCAATATGTTGCTGCTGATCGTGCGCATCAAGGACAAGTGCAAACAGGCCGGAATTGCCAAGCTGGACGGTGGGCCAAAGGGTGCCACGATCCAGTTTAACAACGATAAGTTCGCCAATCCTGCGGGACTGGTCGAGTTCATCCACGCGCAGGACGGTCAGGCGAAGGTGCGCGACAACAAGATCGTCGTGCGCCGGGATTGGGCGAAGGCGGCCGATAAGATCAAGGGTGCGTTCTCGATTGCGCAGGATCTGGCGAAATGCGCGAAGGGCTAGATCGAAAATGCGGCGTGAAACAGACGAGGGTTTGGATTTTATTCCGTCTGGGTTGGGCCGAGCAGGCTCATGATGCCAAGAGCCGTCAGGCAGGCAATAAGAACGCCAATCGCCAGCGGCGTGGGTGTGCCGTCGAACGTCAGACCAATCGGGATCGCGACGATCACGGCGCCCACTGTGGCGATGGACCCGATCACCGAGGCCCCTAGACCCGCAAGATGGCCTAAGGGTTCCATCCCCAGCGCGTTGAGATTGCCCAGCGTCAGCCCGGCCATGGCAAAGAGCGTAATCAGCCACAGGATATAAAGCGCAAACAGGGGCCCGCCGACAATCAGATCGAAATAGGTGATCACGCACACAGCGGCAGAAACCCCGATCTGGGTCTTGAACGCCAATGTGATGACCCGCCGCATTCCCATCCTGACCACGATCTTGGCGTTCAGAAAACTGGCCGTTCCAGAGACCACGGCGATCAAAGCATACCAATAGGGAAAGCTGTCAGCGGCATCAAAGCTTTGCGCGAACACAAGCTGCGATGTCGAAAGCGTGGTGAAAAGGATGGCAAAGGCAAAGACCTGCGCGGCAATGACCAATGAAACCTGCCGCATCGACAGGATTTCCATGGTGCCGCGCAGGATGGTGCCAAAGCGGAACGGGCGGCGGTTTTCGGGCGCAAGGGTTTCGGGTTGGCGCAGGGCCAGCCAGCCGGTGCTGATCAGCACAAACAGCACAAAAGCGGCAAAGATCGCGCGCCAGCCCGCGACCCAGATGATGCCTGCGCCAATCAGTGGCGCAATGGCGGGCACGATGGTGAAAACCACCATGATGAACGAGGTCACCCGCGCCATCTGCCGCCCCGCGTAAAGGTCGCGCACGATGGCAAGCGCGGCGATGCGCGGGCCGGCGGCACCCAGACCCTGAAGGATGCGCGCAGCCAGCACCAGTTCCAGCGACTGCGCCAGATAGGCCAGTACAGAGCCAATGATATAGAGGACAGCACCGCCGATGATGACGCGCTTGCGCCCGAAGGCGTCCGACAGCGGCCCGGTGAACAGCGTGCCGATCCCCATGCCCAGCACAAAGCTGGTGATGATCAGCTGCGCGTTATTGGGGGCCTCGGGCGTCAGTTGCTGCGCAATCTCGGTCATCGCGGGCAGCATGGCGTCCAGCGAAAAGGCCACGGTGGCGAACATCATCCCCATCAGGGCGATGAATTCGGGCATGGCGAGGCGCTCTGCGGGTGGCGAGGCGGGCGGTGAGGCGGGCGACTGCGATGGGACTCTGGACATATCGGACATAAGCGGCAGACTTTATCAGGTGGGGGTGTTTAAGTCCCCGACTTATCATTCAAATCTGCAATGGCCAGCCCCAAATGCCTTACGTCCAGGGTGACGCGACAGGATGTCAGATCAGATCGACAGGCGCGAGGCGTGGCTGCCACGCTCTCGATACGGTGTGGTGTCGTAATGGGCGCGGTAGCATTTAGAGAAATGCGACGGCGAAGCAAAGCCACAGGCCAGCGCCACATTGATCACCGACATATCCGTCTGCATCAACAGGTTGCGGGCTTTTTGCAGGCGCA
>CALGTJ010000203.1 GCA_937901435.1 uncultured Rhodobacter sp.
TGACGCATCGACCGCCACGCCTGTCGTCAATGCCCTCTCGACCGCGTCCAGCACAGAGGGCTGGCGCAGGACAGTGATATAGTGCCGCCCCTGCAAGGCGCGCCCGAACAGCGCGCCCGCCGCCTCATTGCCCGCGATCACCCGCTCAGTCTGGCTGATCAGCACCAGCGGCATCGGCACCGCGCTCATCAGCAAGGTGATATCGTCGGGCGTCATGGGCATTTGGGCTAATCCTGCGCGGCGTTAAGCGCCGTGTGGAATTCACCGATCAGCATGTCGATGTCTTCGACCCCGACCGAGACCCGGAAAAAGCCCTCTGACATGCCCAGATCTGCCCGCGCCTCGACCGTCAGCGCACGGTGCGACGAGGTGGCCGGATGGCTGAGCGTGGTGCCAATGTCGCCCAGCGTCGGCGCAAAGGCGATGTTCGGCGCGGCCTGCACAAGGCGGTTGGTGGCCTCTCGCCCACCGTTGATCTCAAAGCTGACCATATTGCCGCCGCGCGTGCCCAGCAAAGCACTGGCGCGGTTGTGGTCCGGGTGATCGGGGCGCAGCGGATAGAGCACGCGCTTGATTCCCGGCATCTCAGCCAGAGCATTGGCGAGCGCCACAGCATTGCTTTCGGCGCGGTCATAACGCAGTTCGAACGAATAAAGCCCGCGCTCTGCCAGCCAGCAATCGAACGGACTTGGCGTCAGACCAAGGGTGACGGCGGTGTCATAGATCGACTTGCGGTGCGCCGGATCCGCAGCAGCCACATAGCCCAGCGTGGCGTCGGAATGCCCCGCCAGCAGCTTTGTCACTGAATGCACGATCACATCGGCGCCGTGTTCAAACGGCAAATACCCGCGCGGGGTGGTAAAGGTGTTGTCGATCACCAGCAGGATCCCGCGCTCTTTCGCCAGCTTGGTGATGCCGGGAATATCGCTGATCCGCAGGGTCGGGTTCGACACCACCTCTAACAGGATCAGGCGGGTTTCGGGGCGGATCGCCTTGGCAAATGTCGCCGCATCCGTCGGATCGGCCAGCGAGGTGGTCACGCCAAAGCGCGGCAGTTCCTCGCGCATCATCCGCATCGAGCGCCCATATAGCTGGTTACCCCCCAGCACATGATCGCCCGTTTTCAGCAGACCCATCATCACCGCCGTGATCGCCGCCATACCACTGCCGACGATAAGGCCGCCTGTTGCGCCCTCCATCCCGTCGATCTTTTGCGCGAGGACTTCGGCGTTGGGATGCCCTTCGCGCGCATAGGTATAGCCCTTGGCGCGGCCCTCGTATTGCGCGTCCAGCGCATCGGGGCTTTCCGACGAATAAACCACCGAAGGCTGTAACGGCGTGACGACCGCGCGGCTAGAGCTTTGCGGCCATGCGGTGCGGCGCACAAGAGAGGGCGTATCTTTTGTCATGGGATGTCCGATCGAGGCGCACTCGCGCCATAGAGTGTTTCATGTCAGGAAAAGGTTACGACAGGATGACAAGATCCGCCTTAAACTGGCGCATCCGGGCTTGATAATGCGTGGCGGTTTTTTGCAAGCCCGCCTGCGCGGCCTCGTCCAACTGGCGAATGACGCGACCGGGTGCGCCCATCACAAGGGCTCCGGGCGGGATCACCTTGTTCTCGGCGATCAAGGCCCCGGCCCCGATCAGCGCGCCCTTGCCGATCACAGCGCCGTTCAGAACCGTCGCGCCCATGCCAATCAGCGCGCCGTCCTCGATGGTACAGCCGTGCAGCATCGCCTTGTGACCCACTGTGCAATTGGTGCCGATGGTCAAAGGATAGCCCGGATCGGTGTGCAGCACGCAGTTTTCCTGCAAGTTGCTGCCCTGCCCCAGCGTGATGCGTTCATTGTCGCCCCTTATGGTGGTGCCGAACCAGACCGAGGCCCCCGACAAGATCACCACATTCCCGATCACATTGGCATCGGGCGCGATCCAGTAATCGCCATCCTCGGGCAGCTGCGGGCGTAAATCTCCTAAAGCGTAAACAGTCATTGGCGGTCCTCAAATTCTTCGTTCAGGCTGCGCACAAAGGCGCTCAGCCCCGGTTGGCGGGCGCGTTTCAGCCGCTCTGCCATCAGTATCGTGCGCAACTCGTCCTCAGCCTGATCAATCTCGCGGTTGATCAGCACATAATCATATTCCGCCCAATGGCTGATTTCAGAGCGGCTCTTTTCCATCCGCCCCGCAATCACCTCGTCACTGTCCTGTGCACGGCTGCGCAGGCGGTCCTCTAGCGCAGCAATCGAGGGCGGCAGCACAAAGATCGACACCACATCCTGCCCCAGCGCGGATTGGCGCACCTGCTGCCCGCCCTGCCAGTCGATGTCAAAGATCACATCGCGCCCGTCCTTGATCGCCTCTTCGACCGGGCCTTTGGGCGAGCCGTAGAGATTGCCAAAGACCTCGGCATGTTCCAGCATTTCATCGGCCTGCACCATCGCCTCGAACTGATCGCGCGAACGAAAGAAATACTCGCGCCCGTCCTTTTCACCCACTCGCGGGGGACGGGTGGTGGCAGAGACGGAAAAGGCAATGCTTGGATCCCAGTCGCGCACCCGGCCTGCCAGCGTCGACTTGCCCGCGCCCGAGGGCGAACTGAGAATGATCAGGATCCCGCGGCGGGCCATGGCTTACTCCACGTTTTGCACTTGCTCGCGCATCTGATCGATGGTGGCCTTGAGGTCAAGTCCAACGCTGGTCAACGCGCTCGCCTGCGACTTGGAACACAATGTATTTGCCTCACGGTTAAATTCCTGACTGAGGAAATCCAGTTTGCGCCCCACAGGACCGTCCTGAGCCAGCAGATCGCGCGCGGCCGTGACATGCGCGCCAAGCCGGTCGTTTTCCTCTGTCACATCGGTCTTGACCGCGATCAACGCCAGTTCCTGTGCGACACGCGCCGGGTCCATCCCCTCTGAATTTTCCAGAATCCGCGCCATATTTTCCTGCAGTTTTGCGCCCATCTGGTCTTTGCGCGCCTCGGCCAGCTTTGCCGCCTGCCCTGTCAGCGCTTCGATCCTGTCCAATTGCGCGCCCAAAACCACCGCCAAAGCCGCGCCTTCGGATTGGCGCATCGCCTCGAAAGAGGTCAGCAATTCAGGCAGGCTTGCAAGGATCGCGCGGGCCAGCGGGGCCGGGTCATCCTCGCCCGTGTGAGAAATCAGAACGCCGCGCAGGGTCAACAGATCGACCGCCGTGGCCGGGACCAGTGCAACGCCTGCGCTTTTTGCCTCGACCTCGACTGCGGCCAGATGGCCCAAGGTCCGGCGCAGCGCCTCAAGATCAAGTTTTTCAGAGGCTTGTGCTGCATCGCGCGACAGGCGCAGACCCAAGGTCACATTGCCCCGCGCCGTCCCCTTGGTGATCGCCGCCCGCACCGGACCCTCTAATCCTTCGATCCAGTCGGGCAAGCGCAGGCGGATATCCAGCCCGCGCGCATTCACCGACCGAATGTCCCAAACCCAACTCCATCCGGGCGTGTTTTCCTGATCCGCACCTTGATTTGGCTCGCGCCACTGATCGCGCAGCGTTGCCATTCCGGTCATCGATTTAAGCATGGACATTAACCATTTAGAGACATTTCGCTCCACTTTTTGTTCAAATTGTGTCACTTTAAGACTTCAGTAAGACTTGTGACTTAAGCGTTAACAGACGGGCACCGCGCCACACAGATGGCAGCGCCCTATAGAAGGTGGGAAAAAAGATGGAGATGCAACATGGCTTTGCGAAAAATGTTGTGTCCTTTGTGCAAGAGGGGACCGCTATGACCTTTCCGGCAATCACGCAGGTGGACGCGTATTGGGAAGGGCTGCGCGACGGGCGCCTGATGCCGCAGCGTGCGGATATCGACCCGCGCGGTATGGAATCCGCGCTTGAATATGTCTTTATGCTTGAACTCGTGGCACCGCGCGTGGGCCGGATGCGGATCGCGGGCAACCACCTGCAAGAGATCCTTGGCATGGAAGTGCGCGGCATGCCGCTTAGCTCGTTTTTCGAGCCGGACGTGCGCGAAAAGCTGGGTCA
>CALGTJ010000204.1 GCA_937901435.1 uncultured Rhodobacter sp.
CTAAGGACCTCTCACCACTATTGTAAGGCCCCGCGTCTCGGACCACGGGCCTTTAATGTTGGGGGCGTAGATTCATTTGGGGGTGGTTTTGTTTGCCACCACCAACTGAGGAAGCAGACATTGCTTAGGCTAAGCGCCAACGACTGCTATGCGGACAAAGCCGCCTTATGCAGATGCAGCTAGTGCTAACGCGGCATTTGCTTGCATTTGCAGTACTCATATCGTTGGGGCGCGGCGGATGTCGTCAGACCGGTCATTCGCGAGGTTTGTTTTTCTGCAAAGTGATCCGACGACTGCTTTCGTAGTGCCATACCTGGTCCGACAGGGATTAAACTCTCGGAGTTTTCTCAGCCATGGCATTCATTCAGGTTTCAAAAGTCCTGCGCCCTTATCCAGTCTCTGAAGAGTTCTGCGGCTGCCGAAATGTTCCCCTTTGTTGGCAGCGAGATACAGTAAGCGAAGTTTGTCAGCGCAAGATCCGAGATCCAGACGAGATGACCGCTTTCGATCTCTGGCTCTGCAAACGCATCCTGCATCCCCAATCCATTTCCAGCAATGACCGCCTGAAGGCGGCTGTTGGCGTCCGGCAGCGAAAGTGCGTTCTTTCTCGGCGCGAATGTCAGTCCCGCGATGTCATGCCAGTCGCGCCAGGCTGCCATGCCGGATGCATCCGGCAAGAGGGGGATTTCCCGAACGGCATTTTCAAGGCCAAGTGCTTCGACGCGGGCTGCGGTTTCCGGGCTGGCCAAAGGCCTGGTGTTGGATTTGAACAGCACTTCAACGTCCATGTCCTCGGCCGAAGGATCGCACCAGAAGATCGACAGATCGAGAGCGCGGTTCTGCAGATCGGCCCTGGTATTGATCGGTTCGACCTTGAGCGAAATGTCGGGATTGGCGCGGGTGAAGTCGGACAGCCTCGGGCCGAGCCACCGCGCGATGAACCAGCTGTGGGCGCCCACGCACAGTGGTTCTTCAACGGTTGATCTTATCTCGTCCATCACGGTCTCGATATGGCTCAGGTGCCGTGCCGCTGCGTCTTTCAGGCGCGTGCCTTCCGCCGTCAGGCGGATATGAGTGTGGCGGCGCTCGAACAGGCGCACGCCCAATTCGTCCTCCAGCTTTGCGATCTGGTAGCTCACCGCGCCCTTGGACATGTTCAAGGCATCCCCTGCCGCCGTGAAGCTCATTCGCTCGGCAACGGTGCGAAATATGTTGAGGCTGTCAAAGGATCGAAATCGCATGATTCTGTTTAATTGAGCTGAACACAGAGATCAAGAAATTGGGTTTGCCGCTGACCGGTTTGGACATCTACTCTCACTGCAGGGAGAGACATCATGACACCACGCGATCCGATTTCGCATTTGCCGACCCACCAAGTCATCAACATGCCGCCCCACATGGGCGATCAGGACCTGTGGGGGAATGATCGTGCGCTGAGACACTGGGCATCTCACATGGGCGGGGCCGGTCATGCCGGGCATTTTGCCCATGTCGGACATCTCACCGGGCTGGATGAGACCTTTGAGAAAGCGAACCAAGCCAACCGACATGGGCCGGAATTGCGCGCCTTTGATCGCTATGGCATGCGGATCAACGCGGTAGAGTTTCATCCCGCTTATCATGACCTGATGCATCTCGCGATTTCCAATAAGGTGCATAATTTCGCCTGGCATAACGAGGACAATGCAGGACATGTAGGCCAGTCTGTTCTAACCTATATGTTCAGCCAGCCCGAGGGCGGCGTGATGTGTCCGATGGCGATGACCTATTCCGTTGTGCCGTCGCTTCGCATGGCACCGTATTTGGCGGAGGAATGGATGCCGCGCCTTCTGTCAACGCAATATGACAGGCGCGACATTCCGGCGGCTGAAAAGACCGGCGCCATGATCGGCATGTTCATGACCGAGAAACAGGGCGGGTCGGATGTGCGCGCCAATTCGACAGTGGCCCGACCGATCGGTGACGGCTACCTGCTGACCGGGCACAAATTCTTCTGCTCGGCCCCGATGTGTGATGCATTTCTGGTACTGGCCAATACCGAAGTTATGGGAATTTCCTGCTTCCTCGTGCCCCGATGGCGACCCGATGGCACGCGCAACACTCTGTTTATCCAGCGGATGAAAGACAAACTGGGCAATCACTCCAACGCGTCGACCGAAATGGAGTTTCAGGACACATACGGTGTGATGGTCGGCGAGGAAGGCCGTGGCATCCGCACGATCATTGAGATGGTCACTGGCAACCGGCTGTATTGTGCCATGTCCTCGGCCGGAATCATGCGGCAGGCTTTGGTGCAGGCGTTGCATCATACATCGCACCGCTCGGCCTTTCAGAAACGCCTGATCCAACAGCCGCTGATGCAGAATGTTCTGGCCGACATGGCGGTTGAGGTCGAGGCCGCGCTGGCGCTCGGGCTGCGCGTGGCGCAGGCGATGGACCGCATGGATGACCCGGCCGAGGCGGCGCTGGCCCGCATTGGCACGGCAGTCGCGAAATACTGGAACACCAAACGCTGCCCGAGCCTGGTGGTCGAGGCGCTCGAATGCCATGGCGGCCCGGGCTATGTCGAAGAGAGCATCATGCCCCGGCTTTACCGCGAAGCGCCGCTCAACTCGATCTGGGAAGGGTCGGGCAATGTGATGGGGCTCGACGTGCTGCGGGCCATGGGGCGCGAGGCCGAGGCGATCCCCGCCGTGATGGCGGAACTGGAGAAGGCGCGCGGAAACCATCCCAATCTTGACCGGGCAATCGACGATCTGCGCGATGAACTGGCCGACCCGGAGGGGCTGGAAGCCCGAATGCGCATGGTGACCGAGATGATGGCCCTGACCTTGCAAGCGGCGCTGCTGACCCGCCACGGCGACAGCCCCGTTGCCGATGCCTTCTGCGCCAGCCGCCTTGCCCCACGCTATCGCGGGGCGTTCGGGACCCTGCCCAAGGGGCTCGACCTTGACGCCATCATCAGCCGCGCCCTGCCGGGCTGATCCACTCACCCAAGACCGAAAGGAGCCATGGATATGGCCGGAATGGTATTGCCCATGATCTCTAGCTGTGCTCGTTCGCCATGGTTCAAGGCGACGCGCGAGATCACCACCGCTTATGGTGACCACGAAGGGCGTCTGACGCCCGTCACCTTTGAACGGCCAATCGTCGATGAATACCGGGTTTTGCGCACCAAGGCGGGCATTTTCGATGTGCCGGAGGTCCCGCTGGAAATCCGGGGGCCGGATGCGGCGGCGTTCCTTGACCATGTGTTCACGCGGCCTGTCAGCACCATGGCCGTAGACCGGGGGCGGTACGGCTTGATGTGTCATCATGGCGGCGGCATTGCATGCGATGGCGTGGTGTTCCGGCTGGCGGACGACAGGTTCTGGTATGTCCATGCGGACCGCGACGTGTTCACATGGCTTCAGGCCCTGCGCCCCGGCCATGACGTTGAAATTCGCGATCCGGGTGCCTGGGCGATCCAGATACAAGGGCCGACCAGCCTTGAGATACTGGATGCCTGCGTCGATGGCGGGGCCCCGGACGGGTTCAAATATTACCACGCGCGTCAGGTCACCATGGGCGGTCAGCCCGTCCTGATCAGCCGGACGGGATGGACCGCCGAACTGGGCTTCGAAGTCTACAACATGGATCCGCATGTCGACGGCATGGCGCTTTGGTCTCACCTGATGGCGGCAGGCGCACCACATGGGATGGAGATCCTGTCGACCTATGCCATGAACCCGCGCCGGATCGAGGCGGGGATCATGAATTACGGCACCGACATGGGGTGGGACACAACGCCGTTCGATCTGGGGCTGGGCGGGTTTGTCGACTTCGATCATGACTTCGTCGGGCGGGACGCCTTGCTAAGCGCTGACCGAAAGCATCGGTTCTCTGGCTTCATGACCGAGGCGAGAGACATCAAATGGGGATCGCCTGTCCTGACGGATGGCCAGGTGGTCGGCCGTGTGAAAGCCTTCGAGCCATCGCCAACCCTGGGCATGGGGATCGGCTATGTCCTCTTCGACACGCCCGAGGCCATGGCGGCCAATGCGTATACCGTGAAGGGCCGAGACGGGACTGAACATCCGCTGACCCTGCATGCACTGCCGTTCTTTGACCCTGACAAACGCATCCCCCGGGGCCTTGAGATCATGGAGTTCAAGGGATGAAAGACACTGCCTCCAGCGCTCGCCGCGAAAACCTGAAACGGCTCCTGAAACCGCGCCACATCGCTTTTGTCGGTGGCAAGGCGGTCGAGGACTGTATCAACGCCACCCGAAAATCCGGCTTTGCCGGGGACATCTGGGTGGTGCATCCGAAATACGAGGAACTGGCAGGCATCCCATGCGTGCCCACCCTTGCCGACCTGCCCGAACCGCCGGATGCCACCCTGATTGCCGTATCGCGTGAGCGCACCATTGACGTAGTGGCAGAACTTAACGCAATGGGTGCGGGCGGGGCGGTGTCCATTGTCGGCGAGTTTGCCGAAACGGGAGAGGACGGGGCCGCGTTACAGGCTCGGCTGATTGAAGCGGCCGGAGATCTTGCACTTGTCGGCCCGAATTGCCTTGGGCTAATGAACATGTTCGATCGCGCAGCGGTCTGGGGCGGCGATAACGTGTTCGAACCGGTCAGTGGTGACGGTGTCGCTCTGATCAGCCAGTCGGGCTATGTCGCCTATTCGATCACCAATGTCGAAGAGGCTTTGCCGCTGGGCTACGTCATCAGCATGGGCAATCAGGCGGTGCTGAACGTCGCCGATTTCATCGAAGCCCTGCTGGATGATCCGCGGGTCCGCGCCATCGGCCTCTATCTGGAAGGGATCGTCGATGTCGCCGCGCTGAGCCGTGCGGCCCTGCGCGCGACCCTAAAGGGCGTTCCGATCGTGGCTTTGAAGGCTGGCGGCACGCAGGAAAGCTCCGAACTGACCCGCAGCCATTCGGGCACCCTCGCGGTTGCAAACGAGCTGTGGAGCGCGCTGTTTCGCCGCCTCGGCATCGTCGAGGCCGGGTCGCCCAAGGTCTTGGTCGAGACGCTGAAGCTTCTCGGCTCGCCCAAGCTGCCAAAAGGCAACCGCGTGGTTGCTGCCGCAAATTCCGGCGGCTATGCCGCGATGATCGGCGAAAAGGGCCGCGCCGCAGGTCTGGAGTTTCCCGCGCCAAGCGATGCAGCACAGCAAGCCTTGCGCGAGGATGTGCCCGATCTGGTGTCGCTGCTGAACCCGCTCGACTGGAACCTGCCCTGGGCCAGCATGGCGCGGTCCGAGACCTCGGATGTCGGCCTTGGCCATCTTATGACCGATGAGGTCGACCTCTTGGTCTATTTCATCGACTGGCCCCGCCAGAAGGATGTCGCGAACGTGTGGTGGCCAACGCTCGAAGGCCTGATCCGCCTGAATGCACGGATCGCCCAACCGGTTTTGGTCGCAAGCGTCTTCCCCGACGGGTTGCCCCCGGAATTGCGCCGCCAACTGACCGAGGCGGGCCTGATCTGCCTTCAGGGGCTGGACGACGCATTGGCGGCGATCGCAGCGGCAGGCAAATACCACAGCTTGCGTCGCGTGGTTCTGGCGGACCCTGAAAACCGGGAACTGTCTGCTCCCCCACCCGAGCCCAGGTCGGTCATCCAACTTGACGAGGCAGAGGGAAAGACAGCATTGGCAAGCTGGGGGCTGACGACCCCTATGGGCGTGACGGGTTCGGCTGGGCAAGTGATTGCTGAGGCCGAAACACTCGGGTTTCCGCTCGCGGTCAAGCTTCTCAGCGCCGATCTGGCCCACAAAAACCACGCAGGCGCGGTGCATCTGAACGTGAGCAGCAAACCCGCGCTGGAAGACGCGATTGAGGCAATCAGGATGTCTGTCAGAGCCTACGATCCGGCCCTGTCAACCGAGTGTTTTCTGATTGAACGCATGGTGGCGTCCCCCCGTGCCGAATTCATCGTCGGCATCAGCTACAAGCCGGGATTAGGGCATGCTTTGGTCATTGGTCGCGGCGGGACGGCGGTTGAAGAGCTGAAGGATTATGCCACGTTGCTGCTCCCGGCGGGTCACACGCAAATCGAGGACGCGCTTGCCAGCCTGAAGATCAGCGGCAAGCTAAGGCTGTCCGATACCGAGCGAACCGCGCTTGTGACGCAGATCCAGGCTGTCGCTGCATTTGCGGAACAGCACAGAAGCAGTTTGGTGGAGCTCGACGTGAATCCGATCATCCTTGACTCAGACGGGCGCGCCACTGCTGTAGACGCGTTGCTCCGACTCAGACGGGAGTAATCGGTCA
>CALGTJ010000205.1 GCA_937901435.1 uncultured Rhodobacter sp.
ACGCTACCGCCGCCATCACACACCCTCGCCTCGATGAATAATCCGGGCTAAGGCCTCCATTTCAGGAAATTGCCGATCAGCCGCAGCCCGGCGCTCTGGCTTTTTTCGGGGTGAAACTGCGTGCCCACGATATTGTCGCGCCCCACAATCGCGGTGATCTCTTCGCCATAATTGCAATAGGCCAGCCGCTCTGCCGCGTGCTGGACGCTGAAATGATAGGAATGGACGAAATAGGCATGTGCGCCGCTCTCAATCCCTTCCAGAACCGGGTGCGGATGATCGACCACCAGATCGTTCCACCCCATGTGCGGCACCTTCATCCGTGGATCTTCAGGAGAGATCCGGTTGATGTTACCCTCAATCCAGCCCAGACCCTTGACCGTCTCATGCTCGTGCCCGCGCGTGGCCAGCATCTGCATCCCGACGCAAATCCCCAGAAACGGGCGGCCCTTGTCCAGAACCGCCTCCCGCATCGCCTCGAAAACGCCCGCGTCAAACAGCGCCGTGCGGCAGGCTGGAAACGCGCCGTCACCGGGCAACACGATCCGATCCGCGCGCGCCACATCCTCGGCGCGCGCCGTGACGATCACCTCACCCGCGTCGCCCTCACGGGCCATGCGCTGAAAGGCCTTCTCTGCCGAATGCAGATTGCCAGACTCATAATCAATAATTGCCGTCAGCATGACTACCGAACCTCACTTCATATCTTCATCTGGCTAAAAATACCTCGGGGGTGTGGGGGCTGGCCCCCACGGATCGGATCGCTTCAGCGATCCGAAACCACGCTTTACAACGCGCCCTTTGTCGAGGGGATAGCATCGGATTTGCGCGGATCTGTCTCGACAGCATCTCTCAAAGCCCGTGCGACGGACTTGAATGCGGCCTCGGCGATATGGTGGCTGTTGAACCCATGCAGCAGGTCCACATGCAGGGTGATCCCGCCCTGTACTGCAAAGGCCGTAAAGAACTCGCGCACCAATTCGGTGTCGAATGTGCCGATCTTGGCAGAGGGAAAATCCACATTCCAGATCAGATAAGGCCGCGCCGACAGATCCAGCGCGCAGCGCACCTGCGCGTCGTCCATCGGCAACAGGCAGGACCCATATCGGCGAATCCCGGTCTTGTCCCCCAAGGCCTGCGTAAGGGCCTGACCCAGCGCGATGCCCACGTCCTCGACGGTGTGGTGGTCGTCGATATGCAGATCACCCGTTGCGCGCACCACCATGTCGATCAGCGAATGACGCGCCAACTGATCCAGCATATGGTCAAAGAACCCCACGCCCGTCTGGTTGTCATACTGCCCCGTCCCATCCAGCAGGATCTCGACCGTGATCTCTGTTTCTGCCGTCTTGCGGGTGATACTTGCGCGTCTCATGGGCCTCTCCTTGGCAATCGCGCCACCTTATAGGGCGGTGCTCTGTGCTTTCCAAGGCAAGGCTGGCGCCTGCTCTTGATTAATGGCAAAACACCCGCGATTGTGCCGCCTTGGCCGCAATTCAGTCGCCGCTGACCCCACAGGCCCCATAGGAGAGACCCATGACCACCTGCGTTTTCGTGCAACTGCGCTGCCGTCCCGGCAAAACCTATGATGTGGCAGAGGCGATCATCCTGCGAGAGGTCCACTCTGAACTTTACTCGACCTCGGGCGAACATGATCTGCTGCTGAAACTTTATGTGCCTGCGGACGCGGATATCGGCAAGTATATCAACGATCATCTGCTGGACATCGAGGGGATAGAGCGGTCCCTGACCACGCTCACCTTCAAAGCGTTCTAGCAGGTCAGCCATGGCACAGGACATCTCCAGAGGCGTCGCCGTTCTCGGCTGTGGATTGATCGGCGCAAGCTGGGCGGCGCTGTTTCTGCATCACGGGTTTGACGTGCGGGCGTGGGATCCCTCTGAGGAGGCGCGCACCAGTTTCGCGGCGCGTTTGACCCGGCCTCTGGGTCAACTAGGCGAACTGGGCGAAGGAGCCGCGCAAAAGGGCAGGCTGACCCTCTGCGCCACGTTGCGAGAGGCCGTCACAGACGCCGCCTTCATTCAGGAAAACGCGCCAGAATCGATCCCGCTGAAACAGGCGCTTTATGCGCAGATCGAGGCCGTGCCGGGCGCGGCCACCATCGCCACCTCTGCCTCTGGCCTCACATGGTCCGACCTCTGCGGCAGCATGACAAACCCCAACCGCCTGATTACGGCGCATCCCTTCAATCCGCCGCATCTGGTGCCTTTGGTTGAGCTTTATGGCCCTGATACCGCGCGCCTTGACCACGCAGAAACGCTCTATCGCGCCATTGGCCGTGTCCCGGTGCGCCTGAAGAAAGAGGCGACGGGCCATATCGCCAACCGCCTTGCCTCTGCGCTTTATCGCGAGGCGGTGCATATCGTGGCCGAAGGCATCGCCGATGTCGAGGCGGTGGACGCCGCCCTTGTCAACGGTCCCGGCCTGCGCTGGTCGGTGATGGGCGCGCATATGACCTATCACCTTGGCGGCGGGGCGGGGGGCATAGAACACTATCTGGAACACCTCGGTCCCAGCCAGCAGCGCCGCTGGGCCTCGCTGGGCACCCCGCAGCTCACGCCACAGATCTGCGACACGCTGATCGAGGGCGTCAAGACCGCCTGCCACGGACGAGGCATCCCGGAATTGGAAGAAGAAAGAGACGCGGGCCTGATGGCCGCGCTCAAGACAAAGGCCAAACAGACATGACGACCAAGCCACTGCGTATTGCCAGAATCCACGCGCTAGAGGAATCGCTGACCCCGATCCGCGACGCCTTTGCCCAGCATTGGCCCGATGTGCAAAGCTTTGACCTGCTCGACACGTCATTGGCGGTCGATCTGGCGCAGGCTGGCGAGCTGGACGGCGCAATGATGGACCGCTTTCGCACGCTGGCCGACTACGTGGCGCAGGCCCCCGGCAAAGACGGCCCCGCGGATGCGATCCTGTTCACCTGTTCCGCCTTTGGCCCGGCGATCGAGGCGGTCAAACAACGCCTGTCGATCCCGGTCATGCGCCCCACAGAGGCCGCGTTTGACGAGGCGCTGACCCTCGGCAATCGCATCGCGCTGGTGGTCACCTTTCAGGAATCCCTGACCTCGCTCAGCATCGAATTGAACGAAATGGCCGCCGCACGCGGGCAAGAGATCACCATCACCGGCGTCATGGTCGAGGGCGCTTTGGCTGCGCTTAAGGCAGGTGACGGGGCCACCCATGACGCGCTGGTGGCGCAGGCCTGCGCCGATTTGCCAGAGCAAGACGTGATGTTGTTGGGACAATTCTCTCTTGCGCGGGCGGCAAAAGTCCTTGAACCAATGTTCAGCTACCCTGTTTTGACGACTCCGGGCTGTGCGGTGCAAACGCTGCGCGCAAAACTCTCACAGAATTCATAAGGAAGATGACATGAACCACCCCGCGAACTTTTCATTGTCCGATATGGATAAGGCCAGCCTGTTCCATCCGGTGTCCTCTATTGCCGATGTTCTGGATCATGGTCCGGCGATCTATGCGGGCGCGCAGGGCGTCGAGGTGACCTCAGCCGCCGGGCAAAAGATCATCGACATGGGGGCGGGGTTGTGGTGCGTGAATGTGGGCTATGGGCGCACCGAACTGGCCGATGCGGCGGCGGACGCCATGCGCACCCTCAGCTATCAGCACCACTTTGGCGGGGCCTCGTCAGAGGCGACGATCCGTCTGGCTGACCGTGTGCTGACCCTGTTCCGCGAGACTGTGCCGACGTCTTACATGGCGCGGGTGTTCTTTGGCACCTCCGGGTCGGATGCCAATGACACGGCCATGAAAATGGTGCGCTATTACAACAACATGCGCGGGCTTCCGGCCAAGAAAAAGATCATCTCGCGCAAAGGCGCCTATCACGGTCTGACCCTTGCCAGCGCCAGCCTGACGGGCATTGACGGCTATCACAAGGCCTTCGATCTGCCGATGGAGGGCGTGTTCCATACGGGCTGCGCACATC
>CALGTJ010000206.1 GCA_937901435.1 uncultured Rhodobacter sp.
TGCCCCAGCATAGGGGCCAGACCGCCCATCTGCCACATCAGCCATTCCACCATGCGCCAATATTCTGCGCCCTCGGTTTTGAACTGACCGTATTTGTCGGCAAGATACATCATGATCGCGCCGGTCTCCATCAACTGCATCCCTGTCTCATGATCGACAATTGCGGGGATCCGATTGTTTGGCGCGATTTTCAGGAACTCGGGATCGAACTGCTCTCCCTTGGAAATATCGACGGCGTGGGTGGTATATTCGACACCCAACTCTTCCAGCAAAATCGAAACTTTGCGGCCGTTCGGGGTGGTCCATGTATAAAGATCAATCATCGCTGTGGTCCTTGGGTTGATGCGGTTTCGTGGTGTGAATTGGTGAACAGTGATCGCGTCAGAGCTAATACGCGACGCCTGTCACGTCCATAGGCAGAGCGATCTAATGCAAAAATCACTGCACTCATTGGTCAACCAATGCACAAAAGATCCAAACCTGCTGTGACGCGCGCCGCAAATGAAACCATTGTAGAAGGTTTGTTCTGTACAGAAACTTTGATCTGGCCTATAGAAACCGAGTCAGCTGATGTTGAACATGCCGCCACATTGGTTGACCATTCAAAAGCCACACCATGCAGCATCCAAGAGGCCACATGACCAGAAAACACGCTGACTGGACGTCCGTCACGACCTCTCCGGATATGCCGTTGCCGGACGAAATGCGCGCATGGGTGCTGGGCGACCCTGAGGAACTGACACTGCAAAGCAAACCCCTGCCCGCACCGGGCCGCGCAGAGGCTTTGGTGCGCATAGACGCGGTTGCGATCTGCGCGACGGATCTGGAAATCCTGACCTATGGCACCCCGGCTATGATCGAAGGCGGTGCGCCGTTCAACAAGGGCTTTACCCCCGGTCACGAGTATATGGGCACCATTGCGGCGCTTGGTCCCGGCGTGGATGAATTCAAGATCGGCGACCGGGTGACTGTTGAAATTCACGCAGGCTGCGGGCAGTGCAAACGCTGCCGGATGGGGATGTATACGTCCTGCCATAACTACGGGCTGAACTACGGCGACAAGAACAAGGGTCACCGCGCCAATGGCTTTACGACCAACGGTGGATTTGCCGAATATGCGGTGAACAACATCAACACGATGATCCGCGTGCCCGATGACATGAGCGATGAAGAGGCGACTTTGGTCGTCACGGCTGGCACCTCGATGTATGGCCTGACCGAATTGGGCGGGCTTGTTGCGGGCGAAAGCGTCGTTGTGATCGGCCCCGGCCCCATCGGACTGCTTGCCGTGGCTGTTGCCAAGGCGCTGGGGGCCTCGCCCGTCATTCTGGTCGGTACGCGCGAGAACCGCAACGAGATCGGGCGCAAGCTGGGCGCGGATCATGTGATCGACGGGCGCAGCGAAGATGTGGTGGCGCGGGTCAAGGAACTGACCGGAAAGGGCGCGGATTACGTGGTGGATTGCGCGGGCAACGAGACCACTGTGAACCAATCGGTACACATGACCAACCGGGGTGGCCGGATATGTCTGGCGGCCTTCCCGAAAAAGCCGGTGGATTTCGACCTTGGATATCTGGCCGTCAACAACATCTACCTCTATGGCATCCGGGGCGAGGGCCGCTCTGCCACCCACCGCGCCATGGCCTTTATGGCGGAAAAGCGCTTTGACGCGCGGCTGGTCCACACGCATACTTTCCCGATGGACGACCTGCCCACCGCGCTGCGTTACGCACGCGAGCGGATTGATGATGCGATCAAGGTTGTCGTCTCGATGCGGGACGGCGCTGTTGCCACGAAAACTGCGGCTGAATAGCCGCTGAAGGATCAGACCATGACCAAAGCGAAACGCGGAATCTATGCGGCGGCTGTGTCCCCCTTCAACGAAGACGGGTCTTTGAACACTGCAAAACTGATCGCCTATTGCCAACACTTGATGCGCGATGGCGGCTGCGATGGCGTCGCGCCCACCGGCACCACCGGAGAGGGCACCTCTGTGCCCATGCGCGACCGTCTTGCCCTGCCTGCCGCCTTTGCGCAGGCTGATATCGCACGCGACAGCGTGATCTTTGGCACCGGCGCCCCTTCTGCCGAGGATTGCGTAGCGCTGACCCGCGCGGCTGTCGATGCGGGCTACAAGAGTGTGCTGGTTCTGCCGCCTTATTATTACAAATCGCCGTCGGACGAGGGGCTGTATCGTTACTATTCCAATCTGGTCGAGAAGATCGCAGACGATGGCCTGCGCATTTTCATGTATCATTTCCCGCAGATGTCCGCGGTGCCCCTGTCCACCGATCTGGTGCTGCGCCTGCGCGCCGCATTCGGGCCGATCATCGCAGGCGTCAAGGATAGCAGCGGCGATTTCGAGCAATCCCGCGCCTTTATCGAGGCGACGGGCGGCGTGGCCAAGGATTTCGACGTCTACCCCTCATCCGAGGCGATGTTGTGGGATGGCCTGTCAATTGGATCGGCGGGGATCATTTCAGGGTCCACCAACGCATTCGCCAATGGGGTGCAGGCCGCATGGAAAGCCCCCGAGGGGCCAGAACGCGACGCTGCCATGGAAAAGGTCAAGGCCGCCCGCGCCATGGCAGCCAAATATCCACTGATGGCCGCGATGAAACAGATCGAGGCATGGCGCACCAATGACGACAGCTGGACCCGCATGACGCCACCGCTTGTGGAATTGTCAGAGGACCAGAAGACCAGCCTGCGCGCTGATCTGGACGCATTGGCCGCATAGACCGCCATTAGGCAAAACGGGAGAGTTCTAATGCCAGACGACATGAAACCCACCTCGCATCACATCGAAACCGCGACTGACCCCGCCGCTTTTGCCCATTGGCCAGACGGCATGTACGAGGAAATGCTGGCCAACCAGCAAAACGGCTGTGTCGGCTCGGTGCTGGTGTCAGAAACGGAAAAGCTGCGCGTCTGGCATCTGCATATCCCGCCTGGCAAACGCTGCGCCTTTCACTGCCACGTGAACCCCTATTTCTGGTCTGCGCATCATGCGGGCATGGCGCGGGGGTACTTCTCTAGTGGCGAGATCCGCGACACGCCACACTATGTGGGTGAGACCAAGCATTTCTACTATGGTGACGGCGAATATATGGTGCATTCGGTCGAAAACATCGGGGATACACCGCTGGCCTTTACCACGGTCGAATTCCTTGACGGGCCGAACCCGGCCTGGCCCGTGCCAGAGGGCGTGCGGTTGGAAAAACCCGCAACGTGAGACCTTTCGACAACCGGCTCGCCCATGAGGCCGGACCTATCAAAACCAGAATGATCCCAGGGAGGACACTTATGACTAAACTGTTCAAGCGTCTGGCGGCAGCCACGGCGATTTCTGCCTCTGCCACAGCGGCAATGGCGGACGATATCACATTGCGCATCGGATCGGGTCACCCACCGGGCGTGGTCTATGCCGGTCTGATGATCGACTATTTTCAGGCAGAGCTTAAAAAGCGCGTCGAAGAGCGCACCGATCACACCATCAACTTTGTCGAGGGGTATTCCGGGTCCATCGTCAAGGTCACCGAGGTGCTTGAGGGCGTGCAGGACGGCATTCTGGATATCGGCGGATTCTGTTTCTGCTTTGAACCATCCAACCTGCCGCTGCATGCGTTTCAGGTGATGCTGCCGTTCGGGTCGATGGATCCAGAGGTCTCTTTGGCCTCGGCCCAAGAGGTCTATAAGGCCGTGCCGTATCTGACCGATGTGTTCGAGGACAAGTTCAACCAAAAACTTTTGTCGCGCATCGCGGACGGCGGTTACAACCTTGGGACTTCGTTAGAGTGGGACGATCTGGCTGACCTTCAGGGCCAGAAAATCGCCGGGGCTGGTCTGAACCTCAACTGGCTGGATTACGCGGGTGTTTCGCCTGTGCAATCCTCGCTGGCCACCGCTTATACAGAGATGAAAACCAACGTTTATGAGGGCTGGATCATGTTCCCCTCGGCCTGGGTGAACCTCAAGCTGTACGAACCGGGCCCGTTCTATACGCTGATCGGCTTTGGCTCTATGACATGGCATGGCATGACGATGAACCTCGACACGTTCAACGAATTGCCCGAAGACGTGAAACCGATCCTGCTAGAGGTCGCCGCTGATTTCGAACAGCAGACCGGATCTGTGAACGCCTCTGAATATGACCGTCTGGTCGAAGAACTGCGCAATACCATCACCGTGAACGAGATCGACCCTGCCGTACGCAAGGCTTGGGCGGAATCGCTGGCAGAGTGGCCACAGAAAGTGGCGGCCGAGCTGGACGCGCAGGGTCTGCCTGCCACCGAAGTGCTGAACCTCGCGCTGGAGCGGGCAGAGGCCAACGGCTATGAGTGGCCTGTGCGCTACGAGATCAAGTAAGCCTATCGGGTGCGCCGCACTGGCGCACCCATTTCCTTTCCCTCATTTGCAAACGGAATGCCCATGCTGCTTGTTCGCATGACGGATCGCCTGACCAAATTCCTGATGATCTTCGGGGCGGTCTGGGCCTTTGTTCTTTGCTTCTTTATCCTCGCGGATATCATCTTTCGCGCGCTGAATATCCCGATCTCGGGCACCAAAGAGATCGTGGCCAATTCGGTCGTGATCATCGTGTTCATGCAGGTGGGGTACGCGGTGCGCAGCGGGTCCATGCTGCGGGCGGATTTTCTGGTGGTGATGATGCCGCAGATCGTCCAGAGGTTCCTTCTGATCCTCGCGCTGCTTGCCGGGGCGGCGTTTTTTCTGTTTCTGCTGAAGGCCGGGATAAAACCCGCGCTGCGCTCTTTTGCAAATGGCGAATTCGATGGCGAGGGTGCGTTGCGCGTGCCGGTCTGGCCGGCGCGCTTTGCCATTTTGCTGGGCGGTGGTCTGGCGGGTGTAAATTACGTCCTGCTGTCACTTGTCGAAATCTTTGGCCTGCGGGTCGAACGGATGGATCTATGAGGATCGACGCCCAATATGTTTGATGTTTCAACCGCTTCGCTGATCATTGTCCTGCTGCTTGGGCTTGTCCTGCTGGGCTTTCACGTCGCTATCGCGCTGGGGATCACCAGCGCCATCGGCATCTATCTTGTCACCGGCAAGCTGCGGATTGTAGAGGCGACGCTGGCCTCTACCTCTGCCGAGGCGCTGCGCGATTTCACCTTTGCCGTGATCCCGCTGTTCATGCTGATGGGAGAGTTCATAGGTCGATCCGGCGCGATCACCGATATCTATGTGGCGATCAACAAGGGCCTGAAACGCATTCCCGCCCGCCTCGCCATCGCAACGGTGCTGGGCAATACGGTGTTTTCGTTCGTCACAGGTGTCTCTATCGCTTCGGCGGCCGCCTTTTCGCGCATCGCCTATCCCGAGATGCGCGCGCACCGCTATAACCGCGGCTTTGCGCTTGGTGCGATTGCCGGGTCCAGTTGTCTGGGGATGCTGATCCCGCCGTCGGTTCTGATGATCGTCTGGGGCATCCTGACAGAGCAATCCATCGGCAAGCTGTTCCTTGCAGGCGTTCTGCCCGGTGTTTTGCTGGCGACGCTGTTCATCGTTTACATTATCGGGATGGCGATCTTTCGCCCCGATATCGTTGGCGAGGGCCCCAACGCGGTAGAGATTGATCCAGAGTTGGACACCACCAAGGCGGATCTGCCGCCGATCAAGCTGTTCACCTCTATGCTGGGCGTTTTTGGCATCATCGCCGCCGTTCTCGGCGGGATCTGGTTTGGCATCTTTACCCCGACCGAAGGCGCGGGCGCCGGTGCGGCTCTTGCCCTGATGCTGGCGTTCCTCAAGGGGATGAACTGGCGCGGGTTTATCGATGCGATCTATTCGGTGGGCAAGACCGCCGCCCCGATCCTGATCCTGCTGCTGGCGGCTGCCTTGTATTCGCGCACGCTTGCCATGACGGGTGTCACCTCTGCGATCCGCAACTTTTTCGTCGACTCCGGCCTTGATCCCTACATGGTGCTGGCGATCATCATCGGGGTCTGGTTCATCCTCGGGATGATCATCGACTCTATCTCTATCATGCTGCTGACCGTGCCGATTGTCGAACCTGTCGCGATGGCCTTTGGCTTTGACCAGTTGAGCTTTGCCATCGTCGGGATCATCGCGATCGAGGCTGGATTGCTGACGCCGCCCTTTGGCCTGCTGGTCTATACGGTCAAGGCCGCGATCAATGATGACGAGGTCGGGGTGCAAAGCATCTTTCTGGCCTCGATCCCCTATTGGGGCATCATGCTGGTCACCGTGCTGATGATCATCGCTTTCCCGCAGATCGCCAACATACTGCCAAACGCCCTAATGTGAGGAACGACCATGCCTGCCTACTGGCTTGCCCGCGCTTTGATCAACGAACCTGTCGCCTATAAACGATACACCGACCAAGTGCCTGCCATCATCGCCAAATACGGCGGCAAGGTGCTGGCGCGCGGGGGGCGGTTCCAGATCATGGAAGGGCCCGAAAAATTCGCGCGCTTCGTTGTGATCGAGTTTCCGAGTTTCGAAGAGGGCGTTGCCTGTTTCCAATCGCCAGAATACGATGAGGCCGCACGCCACCGCCGAGAGAACGGCGTGGGCGAGGTCGAGACCGTGATTTTGGACGCTGGTGAATTCACCAAGTAACGAAGACAGGATACCAAGATGAAAGCCACGCGCGTCGTTTTGCACTCTCAGGGTGCACCCGAAGTCATGGAACTGGAAACCATTGACCTTGCGCCCCCCGCCGCCGGAGAGGTGCAGATTGAACAGACCACCATCGGTCTGAACTATATGGACATTTACCAACGCTCTGGGGCGTATAAGCTGGCGCTGCCCAGCCCCTTGGGACTAGAGGCCGCCGGGCGCGTAATTGCCGTGGGCGAGGGTGTCACTGGGTTTAGCGTGGGCGACCGGGTCGCCTATGGGCCGATCCTTGGGGCCTATGCCAGCCATCGCAACGCCCCCGCCGCGCGGGTGGTGCATATCCCCGAGGGTGTCACCGATGAGGTCGCCGCAGCCGTCCTGATGAAGGGCAACACGGTCGAATACCTGCTGAACCGCTGTTACAAGGTCCAACCGGGTGAGGACGTGCTGTTCTGGGCCGCCTCTGGTGGTGTCGGCCAACTGGCCGGGCAATGGGGCGCGCATCTGGGCGCGCGGATGATCGGTGTGACGGCAGGGCGCGAAAACTGCGAGGCGATCCTGAAGCTTGGCTACGCCGAGGCCATCGACCGCACCACCGAGGACGTCGCCGCACGTGTCAAAGAGCTGACCGGGGGCAAAGGTGTGCCTGTGTCCTATGACAGCGTCGGGGCCGCCAGTTTCGAGGCGTCCATGAACAGCCTGAAACGCTATGGCATGTTCGTCAGCTATGGCGCCACCACGGGCGAGGCCCCCGCCGTCGCGCCCAGTCGGTTGCAACATGGTGGATCGCTGTATTTCACCCGCCCTACGCTGGCTGATTACATCGCAGAGCGCGCCGATCTTGAAAACTCCGCCGCCGAGATCTTTCGCCTGATCGCAGAGGGAGTTCTCAGCGTACACATCAACCAAACCTATCCTCTGGCCGATATTGCCAAGGCCCATCACGATCTGGCAGATGCCAAGACGACGGGCTCTACCATCCTGATCCCGTAAATGTCCGCGAATGTCTCGATGCGGCTGACACCAACGCTGGTGTTGGCCGCGCTGGCCTTGTTTGGCACACTGGCTGTGGTGTTTTCCACGCCGGACATAGCCCTGCAAGTGGCCGCCATTTCGATCACCGCCGTGGTCTTTTTCGCGCTGCGCGTGGTGCCAGAGGCGCTGACCTCGCTGTGGTCGATCCTTGCCTTTCTCGCCATCGGTGCCGCCCCCAAAGAGGTGATTTTTTCCGGCTTTTCCACGGGCGGTTTCTGGTTGCTGTTCTCAGGCCTGATCATCGGCGGCGCTATTACCCAGACTGGGTTGGGCAAGCTTGTGGCAGGGCGCATTTTTCAGCACACGGGCACATCCTATGCGCGCGGCGTTTTGTTGCTTGCGATCACCGGGATGGGATTGGGCATGATGATCCCCTCGACCATTCCGCGCATTATCGTGCTTGTCCCCATCGCCATGGCGCTGGCAGAGGTGATGGGCCACCAGCAAGGCTCTAAGGGGCAGATCGGCCTTGTGATAACCGCTGCCACATCAACCCTATTGCCGACCTATACCTTTTTGACCGCCAATATGCCCACCATCATCCACTACGGTGCGTTGGAAACCCTTTATGGGCTGCATCCGTCCTATGCGGATTATTTCGTGCAACAACTGCCGGTCAATCTGGTGCGCTTTGTTCTGATCCTCGCACTGCTGTTGCCACTGGCGCGGACCATGCCTGTTTCTGAGACTGTTCCAGACGCACCTGTTCACCCGATGAGCCCGGTGCAAAAGCGCTTAGCTGCGTTGTTGAGCGTGTCGATCCTTCTGTGGGCGAGCGACACGTGGCATGGGATTTCACCCGCTTGGGTTGCCTTGGGTGTGGCGACCGTAGTTTTGCTGCCCGCCTCTGGCCTGCTGAACAAGGACGCGATGAAGACCAGTATCGACCTGTCACCTGCCTTTTTCCTTGCCGGCGTTTTTGCAATCAGCGCCGTGGTCGCCCATATTGGGCTGAACACCGATCTTGCCGATGCAATCCTGCCCCGGCTACATCTGGGCGAGGGATCCCAGTTTCGCGATCTTTATGCGATTGTCGGCTTTTCCACCGCCTTTTCGCATCTGACCACAGCTCCTGCCGCGCCCGTTGTCCTCGCCCCTCTGGCGATGCCAATGGCCGAGGCGGCAGGCTGGCCCGTATCAACCGTGGCCATGGCGCAGCTCATCGGAATTGCCACGCCTTTACTGCCCTATCAGGCTCCGCCCTTGATCATCGCCCTCGCCCTGTCTGGCATCCCAAGCGGGATGCTGACGCGTGTCTGTCTGGGCATCGGCCTTGGCACCTTTGTGGTTGGCCTGCCACTCACCTATCTGTGGTGGCAGGCCATCGGAGCCCTCTAGGAGATCGGGGTCGCAAGCGATTTCAACACCGCGTGAACGGCGGCAGTATCCTGTTTCTGCCGCCCCTGCCCCATAGCGCCAAGGTAGGACGACAGGCTGGCCGCCAGCAGCGGAATAGGCGTTTCCACCTCGCGCGCATAGTCGAGGATCAGCGACATATCCTTCATAAAGACTTCGTTTTTCATCGTCGCAGGCTCGTAAACCCCCTGCACCATCATCGGACCGCGCACCTCTAACATCCGCGACTGCCCCGCCCCGGCGCTAAGCGCATCCAGCGCCATCTGCAAATCGAGGCCGGATTTTTCCGCCATCACCAGCGCCTCGGCCGCAGCAACATTGTGGATCGCCACCAGCAGATTCGCGACCATCTTCAGCTTCATCCCCGCCCCGAAGGGCCCAACGTAAACCGTACTCTTTGAGATCGCATCGAACACCGGGCGCGCGGTTTCCACCGCCCCTTGATCGCCACTGGCAAAGACCACCAGATCGGCCACTTTCGCCTGTGCGCCAGTGCCTGAAACCGGACAATCCAGCAGGATGCCCCCTGCCCCCTCGATCACCTCGCGCGCGGCCTCTTTGTCAGGGACAGCAAAGGTGCCAAGTTCCAGCACCACAGTGCCGGGGCGCAGGACCTTTGCCAGATCAGCAACCACCGATTCCAGCACCTTGGGTGAGGCCAGCGCCAGCAGGATCACGTCACACTCTGCCCCAAGCACACCAAAGTCATTCGTCGTACGCCCGCCTGCCGCCTCGACCACGGCGCGCGCGCCGTCAACGGGATCAACGCCAATGACAGGCATCGCAGGGATCAGGTTCAGCGCATAGGCCTGCCCCATGATCCCAAGGCCGATAATTCCAACAGGTTTGACGGTATCTTGCGACATAGCAGAGTCCTTTCAGACGGTAGGGGTTTGTTTTTGAAACTCGAAATTCAGGGCAAAGCGGTTTTCCGGGTGGATCGAGGAGGTCACAAGATAGACCTCGCCATCCGCAGCCTTGTAGCGGCGCAGGATGATCATCGCAGGCGCGCCCGCTACGCATTGCATTGGTCCGGCAATCTCGTCGTCAATCCGACCGACAAAAACCTGAACCTGCGCCTCGGCGGCATGCTGGGCGTGCTGTGCCTCGATCTGACTTAGCAGCGATGCACCGTCTGGGTTGGGCAGATCCAGGACATCTGCCAGATCCGGTCGCAAATAGGCGTTGAGCCAAGAGATCGGGGCATCTGTCACCCGGATCAGCCGCATCGCCGTCAGATGCACCCAAGTCCGCCCCGACGGCACCCCCAGAAGATGCGCCATCTGGGCAGAGGTCTTGAGGGTTTGCACGGAAAGATCGCGCCGATAGGTCTCTCCCGGATAGCGCAGCAATTCCTCAAAGCTGGACATGCTGTGGGTGATGACCTCGCGCGGGGTCTGACGCACCACATAGGTGCCCACGCCAGCGCGCGCCTCGACCAGCCCGGCCTTGCGCAGATTGCCAAGCGCCTGACGCACGGTAAAACGACTTGCCGATAACTGCGCGCAAAGCGCCTGTTCCGTGGGCAACAAATCCCCAAGCGCAAAGCTGCCATCTGCGATGCGGGCGCGCAGTTCGGCCTCGATCTCGGCATATTTGGCGCGGGGCTTGACGCGGCGATACTCGGCGCTCATGTGTGCGGGTCCGACGATTGCGCCCTCTCGATCGCCAGAAGGATCGCGGAATTGTCCAGATCGCCTTCGTCATGGTCAAGGCAATCCTGCATCATCTGCAAATAGGTCTGCGCAAAGGGCAAAGCCTGCCCTGCCTTTGCCCCCGCCTCACGGATCAGGGCAAAGTCCTTGGCCGATTGCGCAATGCGCCCTAACGGGCGGAAATCACGCCCCACCATCAGCGGACCCTTACCCGACATCACCGCGGACGAGGCTGCCGTGACCTGCAATAGCGGCAGAAAGGCAGCAGGGTCCAGCCCCAGCCCCTTGGCAAACACCAGCCCTTCGGCCAAGGCCGCGCGGTTCAGCCCCAGCACCAGATTGACGGCCAGTTTGGCGCGATTGCCCTGCCCGATGCCGCCTAGATAATGCTGACTACGGCCCAAAGCGCTGAACAACCCGGATTGCGCGGCGCATACCGACGCTTCGCCACCCAGCAGAAACACCGCGTTGCCATGCGCAAGATCTTTGCTTGTGCCAGAAAGAGGCGCCTCGATCAGGTCGATCTGCTTGGTCTTGGCAAGACGGGCCAGATCCGGCATCTCGTCCGGATCACAGGTGCTGGTCGAAATCACAACCGCCCCGGTTCCATCGGGTGCAGAGGCGATGACCTGACGCAATTGCGCCGTATCAAACACCGCCGTCAAAATGGTCGGGGCCTGCCAGACCTCGTCAGACGTCATGCCCTTGCCGCCAATATCCTCGAATGCCTCTACGGCCTGCGGACTGGGGTCATAGCCGATAACGTCATACCCGGCAGCGACCAAACGGCGGGTCAAGGCCTGCCCGATCAGCCCGAGTCCGAGAACACCGATCTGCGTCATTTTTCCTGCTCCATCCTGATGGCAAGACCCTCGTACAAGGGGAAAAGCTGCGAAAAATCGGTTCTTGCGTGTCCTTCGGCAAGCGCCATGGACAACAACCGGTGAGTCATCTCGCCATAGGGCACCGGTGCCTCGTTGGCGCTGGCAAATCCAACGGCAAGCCCCAGATCCTTTTCGAGATTGCCCACGACAGACCGCGCGTTCATCGTCCCGCTTAGAATATCACGGGGAAAGCGGACCTCTGTTACGAAACTGCGCGCATTGCCCGCGTTCAGCACGTCCACGGCAGTGGCCAGATCCAATCCTGCCCGCTCTGCCAGCTGCAAGCCTTCGCAGGTCGCCATGAAACTACTGTGCAGGATCATGTTATGCACCAGTTTCATCGCGTGACCCGCGCCGACAGGGCCAAGGTGAAAGACCTGATTGGCGATCATGTCAAACACCGGCTGGGCCTCTGCCAGATCCTTGGGGTCCGCGCCCACCATCAGGGTCAGCGTGCCCGCATCGGCCCCCGCCGCCCCTCCGGTCATGGCTGCATCTAGATAGCGAAACCCCCGCCGCGCCAGATCATCGGCCAAAGCCCGGCTACGGGTCGGGTCCGACGTGGTAAGGTCGACCACAAGCTGTGACCGCTTGGCACTGCATCCGCTTAGCGCCGTTTCTATCTCTGATGTCGAGGGCACGGCGCAAAGCAGAATATCCACATGATCAACCAACGCCTGTCCGGACAATGGTGTGACCGACGACGAAAGGCCAGCCCGATCATAGGCCGCCTCTGCCAGATCAGACACCGCAGTCAAACGCCCCATGCGATCCAGATTGCGCGCAATTCCCTGACCCATTTGACCAAGGCCGATCACCCCGATATTTGCAGGTTGGGCCTTGCTCATTTCGCGGCTTTCATATCCGCCAAGGTTGCCAGAGACGCGTTGGACAAGGGCAGGCCCACCACCTCGCCGATCTCTGCAGAGATATCCGCCGCATTGTAACATTCCATCACCATTCGCGCGTGTTCCGGCGCGACCATCGGCGCTGTGTCCAGCAGAACAGCCTCTAGGAAATGTAGCGTTTCAGGGCCCATTTGACCCGCGAACATATGATCGACATGCTCTCCGGGCATGGTCGACATCGGGTATTGTGTGCCCTCTGCGACGGTGTTCAGCCAGTTATCGCGCGATGTGTCATCAAGGATCAGCGCGCCTTCGGTCCCGGTGATTTCTATCCATGTCCCGCAATAGTTCGGATAGCTTGGCGGCAGGTTCCACCCGCCCCCGACCACAACCAGAGTGCCGTCATCCATCGTAACTGTGGACCACATGCAATCATAAGAGCCATTCAGCTCTTTCATATAGCCATAGGCCCCTTGTGAGTATACTTTCTGAGGCTTAGCGGGCGCCAGCAGCCACATGACAAAGTCAAGATCATGGGTCGATTCCATCGCAGCGGGCGACAGTTTCACGCGATTCGCGATCTTTGCGCCAAGACTGCGCGACAGGTGGCGGCTGACCATGACATTGACGACTTTGCCCAGTTTGCCCTCGGCGATGGACTTTTTGGCATAGGCGATCTTGGGGTTGAACCGCTGCGAATAACCGATGGTGAACTTGACACCCTTTTCGCGGGAGATCGCGATCAGATCATCCGCTTCCCACAGCTCGATGGCGATCGGTTTTTCCAGCAGCACATGCTTGCCTGCCTTCAGGCAATCGCGCGCAATCGGGTAATGAGAGCCTTCGGGTGTCGTCGAGATATAGACCACCTCAATCGCCGGATTCGCGATGATATCCCGATAATCCAGCGTCGCCGTCGTGGGGTTCGTCAGCGCCTTGACCTCTGCCAGACGCTCTGGCTTGATCTCGCAAATGTGCAAACGATCCACCAAGGCTGATTTCGCCAGAGTTTCCGCGCGGAGGCCGCCACACCACCCTGTTCCGATGACTGCCACTTCAACCTGCCGCATGACTGACCCTTTTCCTTAAATATAGTTGTCAAAAGAAGACTACCACATTGTCCGGACAAATGAAGCCGATTCTACCGTTTTCAGACGGGGCCAAAGCCAGAAAAATCGGCCCTATCCGCCAGCCCCGGTCGTCATCGTGTTCAAGGTCGAGGTCAGATGCGCCTTCATCGCCCTATGCGCCCATGCACCGTCCCGTATTTCAAGCGCCCGAGCAATTTCGTCATGTTCATCGAACGAGTGGTAATCCAGGCTTGGGGCGGTATCTGGCGTGTTCAACCGGCCCCAAACCACCACCAAACGCACCCCGTTGATAATCTTGTGGACCTCGTGCAACAGGGAATTTCCCGAGGCCTGCGCGATCAGGTCGTGAAAATCCGCGTCCAGTTTTTCATATTTCGCCCAGCTGTTCGCCGCGCGCATGGCGGTCGCCAATGTGCGCAATTCACGCAATTGAAAAGGCGATCCGTGGATCGCGGCCATCGCGGCCAACTCTGGCTCTAACGCAATCCGCGCCACCATCGCCTCATGTGGGCCGGTGCGTTCTGCCAAGGCGGCGGTGCCGGAAGCCGTCGAAAAGACACGCGTGGCCGAGGGGCGTTTTGCCAGAAATGTGCCTCGGCCCACGCCCCGTTCCAAACGTCCGTCAACTTCCATCACCAGCAAGGCCTTGCGCAATTCGGCCCGCGTGACGCCGAGAGTGCTGGCAAGGTCTCGTTCTGCTGGCAGCCGGGCGCCCTCCTTGAGACCGGACGACGCGATCCAAGAGCGCAGCCTTGTGTGAACTTTGTCTTCCATTGATTTACCAATTCGCTGCGGATGGCGCAGTTTTCCAGAGTCGATTTCCACGATTGACACCCAGAAAATATGAGCCGAACTTGAGGTTACCCGATCAATCATAATCCATTATAAGATTGTCATAGAGTGTCATAGATTGGCAAATTGGTCAACCAATTGACGGTACAGACACAGCGACCCTGAAACAACATCACAAGAGGCAACCCATGTCAGCCCCCCCAATATCTTACGCAGCCCTACAAGCCTTCATCGAACGCGCTTTTGTCGCCGTCGGCATCCCCCAAGCCGATGCGCAGACAACCGCGTCGCTTATGGCGCGGGCCGATCTGATCGGGCAGGATGGGCACGGTGCGTTTCGGTTGCCGCAATACATTCGCCGTATTCAGGCGGGCGGCGTGAACAAGACACCCAAGTTCCACATCATAGAGGAACGCGCGGCGACGGCCGTGGTAGATGGCGACAACGGGATGGGACATCTTGTGATGCACCATGCGACCGAACTGGCGATGAAAAAGGCAGAGACAACCGGGGTCGCCTGGGTCGGCGCACGTTTTTCCAACCATGCCGGGCCTGCCTCTCTTTACGCGATGATGCCGCTGAAACGCGATATGATCGGGCTGTACGTGGCCGTTGGCAGCGCCAATCATCTGCCGCCATGGGGTGGCACCGAAATGTTGCTGAGCACCAATCCCATCGCTGTGGCGATCCCCGGCGCGAAATATCCGCCGATCGTTCTGGATATGGCCACCACCGTGGCCGCCTATGGCAAGGTCAAGACCGCCGCGCAACGGGGCGAGATGATGCCAGAGGGCTGGATGATCGACTGCGATGGCAATCCGTTGACCGATCCGACCCGCGCGTCAGAGGGGTTTCTGCTGCCGATTGGCGGGCCCAAAGGCTATGGTCTTGCGCTGATCTTTGGCATTCTCGCGGGCACCCTGAACGGGGCGGCCTTTGGGCGCGATGTCATTGATTTCAACGCCGATGACGCCTCGACGACGAACACCGGACAGTTCATTCTGGCGCTGGATATCAAGGCTTTTGCAGATCCCGACAGGTTCCGCGCCAGCATCGACAACGTTTGGGAAGAGATGAAATCGGCGCCAAAGATGACCGGAGTGTCAGAGATCCGTCTGCCCGGAGAGCGATTGGACAAGGTGACCCGCGAACGCACGGAACATGGCATTCCGCTGGCTCCGGCGCTAAAGGCGCAACTGGATGATCTGGCCACCCGTTTGGGGATTGCCCCCCTCTAACGGAAAAGGGTGGCGCAAAACCAGCGCCACCCTTCTGATTTTATTGCACTGTCTTATTGAGACGTCAGCGACTCGACGAGCGTCTTGTAGGCGCTGCTTTGCTCGACGCGCATCGCCTCGTAGGCAGGCCCATCAATGATATCGATCGACTCGCCCAAGCGGCCCATCATGCGGGTAAAGGTCTTGTCCTCACCCAGCGCCTTGAAGGCCGACGTCAGAGTGTCCAGCGCCTCTTGTGGGGTGTCAGCAGGGGCCAGCACAACGCGGTGCATAAAGCCGACGTCACCGGCCACGCCCACTTCGGCAAAGGTTGGCACATCGTCATAGATCCGCTCTGCCCCGGCAGTGGCCAGAACACGCAGATCGCCACTGTCCACCTGCGCCGCGATGGTCGAGGGGAAACCCATGGTCACATCCGCATCACCCGACAGCAACGCCTGCATGGCGGGACCGCCACCCTGATAGGGCACGAGGTTCCACTGCATATCCAGCGCCTTCATGATCTGCGCGGCTGGCACGAACAAGGCGCCCCAGTTGCCGGAATGGGCCATCTGGATGCCGCCGGGATTGGCCTTGGAGGCCGCAACCAGATCTTCCATCGTCTGATAGGGGCTATCACCGCGCACAACGACCGCGATAGGCGCATAGTTCACACGGGCGACCGGCACGAAATCCTCGCCCGGCTCGTAGGGTAGGTTTTCAACGTGCTGTTGCAGCATGTCGATATAGTTGTGCGTGAACAGCAGCGTGTATCCGTCAGCCGTCGCATTCGCGACCTCTTGTGTGCCCTTCTGCCCGCCCGCTCCGGGGGTCAAACGCACGATCATCGCCTGATTGAGATAGGTCGGAATGATCGAGGTGATCACCCGCGCATTCAGATCGTGGCTGCCACCGGCCCCCAGCGGGATCACCATTGTGATCGGCTTTTCAGGATATTCCGCCATAGCGGCCCCAACGGACAGGCCCAGTGCAAGGCCCGCACCCGTCAGCAATCCGGCGGTTTTCTTGATTGTGGATCTCAGCATTCCTCAACTCCCTTTTTGCATCGCTCTTTTTTGACCCCGTGGCGGTGATGCGATCTGCGCGCGGGGCATTGTGAAACTTCAGTGGCCGGTCACCGTGACCGTCTGCATCCGCCGCCACAGCAGGTAGCCAATCACAGGGGCCGCGATCAGGACCAGCACGGCACCCAGCCGTTCGGTCAGAAAGAAATTGACCGCCTCGCCATTGGTCATCGCGACGGTCTGGCCAAAGGCGTATTCCATCGGCGGCCCAAGGATGAACCCCATCACCATCGGCATGACATCGAACTTTGCCGCCTTGGCGATAATTCCAAAGATCCCAAAGCCAACCAGCATCAGCAGATCGACCGAGTCAGAGCGGAACACATAGGCCCCGGCAAAGGCGAACATGATCACCAGCGGGATCAGGATCGACACCTTGATCGTCACCAGCCGCGAAAAGATCGGGATCGAAAAATAGCCAATGACAAGAAACATCAGATTGGCAAAGACCATCGCGACAAGGATTGCAAACACCGTCGCGCCCTGTTCCTCGAACAGTTGCGGCCCCGGACGCAGACCTTGCGCCACGAAGGCCCCCAGCAGGATCGCGGTAACGTTGTCGCCGGGAATGCCAAGGGTCAGTAGCGGCACCATGGTCGGGCCATTGACGGCGTTGTTTGCAGCCTCGGCGGCGGCAACACCCTCTAACTCTCCCTCGCCAAAGGTTTCGGGGTGGGACGAGGCGTTCTTGGCGGCCGAATAGCCCATCATCGCCGCCACAACCTGCCCCAGACCGGGAATGATCCCGATGCCGGTGCCAATCACGGTAGAACGACAGATGGTGCGAAAACTGGCGCGGAATTCCTTGAACGACAGACGCTCACCCAGAACAGAGGCCAGTTGCTTGGTCCGCTCGTTCTTCATCACCACGCTTGCCACCTCTGGGATCGCGAACACGCCAATCAGCATGGGCAGCAGCGGAATACCGGATTTCAGGTCGAATATCCCAAAGGTAAATCGCTCGACACCGCCCAGCGGATCTGTCCCGACAAAGGACAGCCACAATCCCAGCAGCATCATGATCAACGCCTTCAGCGGGTTCGACCCGGATGTCGCGGCGATAATGACAAGGCTCAGCAGCAGCACTGCGAACAGTTCTGGCGGGCCGAACTGCATGACCAGCAGCGCGATGGGAAAGATCATCAGGATGGTGAAAATGTCGCTCATCGTGTCGCCAAAGACCGACGAAAACAGCGCCATATCCAGCGCCTTGCGCGACTTGCCCTTTTTGGTCAGAGCATACCCATCGCGCGACGTGGCCACCGCCGCCCCAGTGCCGGGCATGGACACCAGAATCGCCGGAATACTGCCGCCAAAAATGCCGCCTTTGTAGATGCCCAACAGAAAGGGAATACCAACAATAGGGTCCAGAAAAAACGAGATTGGCAACAGGATCGCCATCGCCATCAAGGTGGTAAAGCCGGGCAGCGCCCCGACCAGCATCCCCCCGAACAGGCCAAGCGCCATCATCCCAAAGGTGTCCAGCCGCAGGGCCATTCCAAAGCCTTCGAGGAAATAATCAAACATCTGTAGATCCAGAATTATTATTATTTTGCATGGGCTTATCCATTAAAGAACCTTGCCACGAACAGTTCGATTACATTCAGTTCCGGCAGGGACACCGCCAACAGGCGCGTCGCTGCAAGGTACAGCAACACGGGCGCCCCAAGGGACAGGATCGCGATTTGCCAGATCACCCGGTTGCCGATCATCCAAGACAAAAGCGCCGTTGCGATGGCCGAGGAAATCAGAAACCCCAGCGGCACCATGGTCAGCGCATACAGCGTCATGATGCCAAAAAACACCGCGCCACGCCGCCAACCCTCCAGTCCGTTCGGCCCCTCGTCTATCGCAGGCGGGTTACGCACATGTAACAACAGCAGCACAAGCGCCAAGACCAGCAGCAGACTCAACACGATCACCGGAAACAGAGAGGGCGCAATGGCCGTCAGGCTACGCCCGAACAGCAGTTTTGGCGCAGCCACGAGCGAGCCGATAAACACCAGCGAAAGCACGGCCAAAGCCACGCAGAACAGCGTGAAAAAGGCTTCGGGTGTCTTTTGCAGACCCGTTTTCTTCATATGACCTCCCCCACTGGCCTTACCGGGCCAACGTCTCTCTTTAGCAGAACGCCTCTGGCCTTTGGTTGACCAATATGCTTGTCGCTCTGTATCTGGTTACTGTGCCTTGAGAGCCATTCAAATTCAATGAAATACTATCAAGATTTTCACTTTTGCGCATGATTTCAGGGGTAAACCTGTCTGTATTGGTCAACCATTGCATACAAGGCACGTCGCAACCCCCTCACCCCGCAAAGAACGCCCGGCAGCGCGCACAAGACGCGCGAATCTCTTTGCCCAACTCCTGTGCAAACCGTTGCACGGCGGGACTGCCCTCTGTCGCGGCGGGTTCGATCAAAAGGTAATCCACGGTCATGTTCGGCTGGACGATTGGGTAAAAATGCAGCTTGGAATCATCCAGATCCGGCAGGCAGAGACATCCGGGCAGGATCGCGCTCCAATCGCCGCGGCGCACGATATCCAGCGTCGTCATCATGCTGTCCAACTCAAGGATCGTATGATCAGAGCGGGAAAAGCTGCGCAGATGTTGTTCGATCTTGGCGCGGCGCGAGTTCTTGCGCCCCGGCAAGGCAAGGCGCAGCGGCGGGATGATCGACAGGTCCACGCCGCCAGCCGCACCCTCAACAGGCGTCGCGCTGGCCAACAATTCCAGATCGCTGTCCAGATAGGTTGCGCGCAAACCGGCTGGCACGCTGCCGCTGGGCACGATGGCAAAATCGAGATCTCCGGCAGAGACACTTTCGCTGAGAGCCCCGCTATAGGCCTCTGTCACCTTCATATCCACATACGGGTGCTCCATCATGAAACGGCTGAGCACCGGCGCAAGGATGGACCGTGCAAAGGTGGGCATGATGCCCGCGCGCACCTCGCCGGCGAGCGCGTCTGTCTGAGCGTTGACATCTTCTTGCAACCGGCTGACTTCGCGCAAGATTTTGGTGGCGCGGTGAAAGATCAGATCGCCGGATTTTGTCGGCACCACGCCTGCGGACACCCGTTGAAACAAGGTCAGGCCCAGCATGTCCTCAAGGTCGCGGATCTGCACGCTGACGCCGGATTGCGTGGCATTCAACCGACGCGCGGCGGCGGTGATAGAGCGTTCCTCATAGACCGCCAGAAAGAACCGAAGCTGCTGTAGTTTCACACCCTGCATCTTACGGCCGCCCCGGCCCCGACAGGTCACCACCAGCCAAAGCCAATGCGCCCCAGATCAACAGGGGCAGGCACAGGAACGTCATCACAGTGGACACAACCACGCCACCTGCCACCCGCCCCGCATCGGGGCTGAACCGTTCGGCAAAGACAAAGGTCACGATGGCGGATGGCATGGTCGCAAGGATAAACACAACGCCAGCCGCGATCCCGTCAAGACCCAGCGCCCAGATGATTGCAAGGCCCGAGACAACGCCAAGGCCCAGCCGCCCAAAAGCCACCGCAAAAGCGGACCGCAGTTCTGAGACGCCCAATGTCGCCAGCGAACTGCCCAGCAGGATCAGCATCGACGGGATCATCATGCCACCCAGCATCTCTGTGGTTTTCAGGATCATTGCGGGCACGGGTACGTCCAGCGCCGTGACGATCAGCACCAACCCGACCGCGTAGATCAGCGGCTGCCGCAACAACCTCGACAGGTGCAGGCTGCCCGATGCGATGGAAAAGCCGACCGAATACTGGATCAGCGCGACGATGAAAAAATAGGACACGCCCAACCGCATCCCCTCCTCTCCGAACGCCAAAGCGGCAAGGGGCAAGCCCATATTGCCAGAGTTCGGCATCATGAGACTGGGCAGAAAACTGCGGATTGGCTGGCCAACCGCCCATAGTCCGACAAGCCCAAGCGCCCCTGCCAGCGTTATCACCAGCATCGCCGCCAACGCCATTTGCCCCATCGTGGCAAAACCGATGTGCATCGACACCAGCGTATGAAACACCAGCGACGGTGTCGCCACCATCAGCACAAGATTGCTGAGCGTGCGGGCGTGCAGACCGACAGAGGATTTCCCCATGGCAAAGCCGATCATCGTAATGATCGTAATCGGCCCCAGAATGTCGAGCAGTTGGCTCATGCTCTATGCTTTGACGCCATTGCCCCTATGCCGCACCCATGGTTTCCCCGTTCAGGACCCAGTTCTCTGTCACGCGCGAGCCGGATTCCTGCAACATCTTGGACACCGCACAGTGATGGCGCAACTTGCGCACAACCTCTAGCGCGCCCTCGCGGGGGCCGTCATAGCTGGCGGTAATGTTTACGGTGACGTCGGGGAATGGGATATCAATCGGGTTGATCAGGCGTGTGCCATGGCTGTCCATGGTGACGTCGATGCTGATCTCCATATCGGAAAAGCTAATCCCATTCGCCACGGCCAGCTTGTTCGAAATCACATGGGTGCAACCCGACAACCCCATAAACACATATTCCACCGGCATCGGCCCCAGATCGGTCCCGCCGCGCTGGATCGGTTCGTCGACGATATAATCTTTACCCCGCGCAGAGGCGGTCGATTTGGTTGGAGTCAAATGGGACCCCGCAATCTTGAAGGTCCAGATCGGTTTTTCTTTTACAATCGCCATGCGCGGATCCTTTGTGTTAGAGGGTCGAACGAGTATGATACAGGGCCAGACACTAAAGATAATGATGGTTGGTCATGGGTTGCATATGATTATACGATTGCTCCACTCGGAAAGGCCATCGCTAAATCCGATAGCCATTATCAAAAGACATAAGTTGTTCTGCTACCGCCCCCCGCTACATTCCCCCAAATAGTTAGATCGGAGCGGCCATGATGAATGCACATACACGACAAACGCCAGTGGAATTGGACGCGGACCCACGCGCCCTGCGCGATGTACTGGGCCAATTCGCAACCGGCGTCACCGTGATCACCACCACCGGTGAGAACGGCGCGCCCATCGGAATGGCCGCGAATTCTTTCGCCTCGGTCTCGCTGGATCCGCCTCTGGTGGTCTGGAGCCTTGCCCTGAAGGCCCCCAGTCTTAGCGCATTTCGCCGCTCTGGCACCTTTGCGATCAATGTGTTGTGCGATCAGTCAAAGGATCTTGCCATGCAATTCAGCCGACCATCGCCCGATAAATTCGCCGGCATCGAGTGGAGCGCGGGCGTCGATGGTTGTCCGGTACTGGATGGCGCGGCGGCAGTCCTGCAATGTCGCACACAAAGCCGCATACCTGGCGGGGATCACGAAATGTATCTTGGTCGCGTCATCCAATTCACCAACGCAGGCAAACGCCCGCTGATCTTCCATCAAGGCAGCTTTGCAGAGATCGGAACAGCCCTATGAGCACATCTTTCCCGATTGCGATTGCAGGCTTTGGCTGGTGGGGCAAGCATATCACAACACGGCTGGCCGATCATCCGACCCTCAAGGTCGTCGGCATCGTCGAACCGTTCGAGGGCAACCACGACGCCATCCGCGACCGGGGGCTGGAACTTTGGACAGATCTGGAAACCGCCGTTGCGCGCGATGACATCGCGGCGGTCGTTCTGACCACGCCCAACCCGCTGCATGAAGAGCAGGTGATCATGGCCGCCCAAGCGGGCAAGCATGTGTTCTGTGAAAAACCTCTGGGCCTGAACGCCGCCAGCGCGCGCCGCTCTGTTGCGGCCTGTCAGGCAGCGGGCGTGCAACTGGGTATCGGGCACGAGCGACGCTTTGAACCGGCCATGCTGGCATTACGCGCCGCGATTGATGCGGGCGATCTGGGCACCTTGATGCACGCAGAGGCGGCCTTTAGCCATGACAAGCTGATCAACGTGCCAAAGGACGACTGGCGCACAAAAAAGGCGGTCTCTCCCGCCGCTGGCATGACCGCGATGGGGATACATCTGACAGATCTGCTGATCTCTTTCTTTGGCCGGGTCGAAACCGTTCAAGCGATGACCGCCGACCGCTCTCTTGGCTGGGAAACCGGGGATGTGGTCACCGTGCAGCTGGGCTTTGAGGCCGGGATGACCGCCACGCTCAGCGCGGTTCTGCACACGCCCCATTTCATCCGGATGCATGTCTTTGGCACAACCCGTTGGGTCGAGGTGCTGAACGACAGCCACCCCGACACACCCGATGGGATCGTGCGTGTGCTGACGGCGCAAACCGGGCAAGGTGTCAGCCAAACGGACTATGAATGGAGCGATGCGGTCACCGCCAACCTAGAGGCCTTCGCCCGCGCGGCACAGGGGCAGGCCCCCTACCCCTTCACACCGGACGAACTGGTTCACAACATCGAGGTGTTAGAGGCGATCACACGATCCGCCGAGACGCGCGAAACGGTGTGGATCAAGGACATCTGACGTTCAGGGCGTCTGGACGGCGCAGGCAACAAACAATGATGAGCCGAACTGCATTTGCCCTCTGCCAAAGCGCATGAAACCGACAGCGCGCAGCACAGATGAATTGACTTTGCCCCCTGCGTCAGGCGTGATCGCCCCATGACATTCCTCAAGGGCCACTGGCAGCTTTTCCTCATTACCGCGTTGGTTTTCGCGCTATGGAACACATACGCGATCCTGCCGCTCAAGATCCTCGTGGTCTTTTTGCATGAACTTTCGCATGGGCTGGTGGCCGTTCTGACGGGGGGCAGCATAGAGACAATCTCGCTGAACCCACAGCAGGGCGGCCACGCGATCACGCGCGGTGGGAATGTTTTCCTGATCTTTTCTGCCGGCTACATCGGCTCGCTGCTGCTTGGTGTGATCCTGTTTATCATCGCCCTGCGCACCCATGCGGATCGCGCCGTGATGGCCCTGTTCGGGGCGCTGATGCTACTGGTCACAGCGCTTTACATCCGCGACAGCTTTGCCCTGCTGTTCTGCGCGCTCAGCGGTCTGGGCATGCTGGTGATTGCCCGGTTTCTGACCCGCGAAGTCAACGACCTGTTGCTGAGGGTGATTGGCCTGACCAGCATCCTCTACGCGCCCTACGATATCTTTAGCGACACCATCGCGCGCTCTGAACTGCGCTCTGACGCGTTCATGCTGGCCGAACGTTTTGGTGGGTCTGCGATACTATGGGGCGCGATCTGGCTGATCATTAGCCTTGTGGTGATCGGGTTTTGCGCGCGATATGTCTTTGGTCAGAGCAGCAACATCACCTTTGGCGCCCTGCGTTCCACCTCAAACACCGGAAGACATTCGCGCCCATGAAACTTCTCCCCAATGGGCTGCGCCCGTACAAACGCACGCCGGTCTTTTCCAAATCCACTGTGCCTGCCGGTCTGCTAAAGGATCATGCCACCAAGCCCGGTGTCTGGGGGCTGATCCATGTGGTGAAAGGCACGCTGGTCTATCGCATCAAGGGCAGCGCCCATAGTTACGAACTGGGGCCGAGCATTACCGGAATTATAGAACCCGAGAGTCTGCATTCCGTTGAATTGGTTGGCGAAACAGAATTTTTTGTGGAATTCTGGCGTAGCGAATCCGCCGCCTCCACGGCCATTAGTAAAGGACATCTGAAATGAGCGACGATGACGGTAGACAAGACCAAGGCATTCGCGGCGGACTGACCAACTACGGCGACAAGGATTTCGCCCTCTATTTGCGCAGTTCCTTCGCCCGCTCTATGGGGCTGTCCAAGGAGATGCTGCGCAAGCCGATTGTCGGGATCGCAGAGACCGGATCAGGCTTTAACAACTGCCACCGCACCATGCCCGAACTGGTCGAGGCGGTGTCGCGCGGCATTCTGGCGGCAGGCGCACTGCCGCGGCCCTTTCCGACCGTGTCTTTGGGTGAGGTCTTTCTGAACCCCACCAGCATGGTTTACCGCAACCTCATGTCCATGGACACAGAGGAAATGCTGCGCGCCCAGCCAATGGACGCCGTCGTGCTGATCGGCGGCTGTGACAAGACCGTGCCCGCGCAACTGATGGGCGCGGCCTCTGCCAATATCCCCGCCGTGCAACTGGTGACGGGGCCAATGATGACCGGACGCCATCGCGGCGAACGCCTTGGTGCCTGCACCGATTGCCGCCGCTTCTGGGGCAAGTTCCGCGCAGGCGAGGTGGAACGCGACGAGATCGATGTGATCGAAGGTCGCCTTGCCACCACCGCAGGCACCTGCGCCGTGATGGGCACCGCCAGCACCATGGCCTGCATCGCGGAAACTCTTGGCATGGCCCTGCCCGGATCTGCCGCCATTCCTGCCGTGCATTCGGATCGTCTGGTCGCCGCAGAATACAGCGGGCGCACAGCGGTCGAACTGATCACCTCGCAGCGTCGGCCCAGCGATATCATCACACAGCATTCGGTCGAAAACGCCTTTCGCGTGTTGATGGCGATCAGCGGGTCGACCAATGCCATCGTGCATCTGACCGCTGTCGCGGGGCGGCTGGGCATTCGCATCCCCGATGCGCGCCTCAACCAGATCTCGGACGAAACCCCCGTGCTGGTCGATCTCAAGCCCGTGGGCGACGGCTATATGGAAGACTTCTTTGCCGCGGGTGGCGTGGGTGCTGTGATGCGCGAGATCCGTCATTTGCTGCACCTCGATACCATCGACGTCAATGGCCTGACACTTGGCGACCGTCTGGAACCTGAAATGGATTGGGTCGACCGCCGTGTGATCCGTGCCTTTGACGATCCGGTCAGCCGTGAGGGCGGATTGATCGCGCTGAACGGCAACCTTGCCCCCGATGGTGCGATCTTCAAACGCGCCGCCGCCACGCCCGCGTTGTTCGAAACCGAAGGCCGTGCGGTCGTGTTCGAGGGGTTAGAGGATCTGGCAAAACGCGTCGATGACCCGGATCTGGACATTGTGGCTGGCGATATCATGGTGCTGAAGAACGCCGGGCCCATCGCTGCCGGGATGCCTGAGGCAGGCTATTTGCCGATCCCCAAGAAACTGGCCCGCCAAGGCGTCAAGGATATGGTGCGAATATCGGACGCGCGGATGTCAGGCACCGCCTTTGGCACAATTGTCCTGCATATCTCGCCAGAGGCTGGCGTCGGCGGTCCGCTGGCGGCGGTGCGAAACGGCGATATCATCCGCCTGTCGGTGGCCGAAAAACGCATCGACCTGCAAGTTTCTGCCGAAGAAATCACCCGCCGACTGGCAGAAGTGCCAAAACGCGGGGGGCATTCCCGTGGCTATCGCGCGCTTTACGAGAGGTCTGTCCTGCAAGCGCCCAAGGGCTGTGATTTTGACTTTCTGACAGAGTCCGGGACGGGGAAATAGATCGCGGTGCCCGTAGTCGCTATGGGTGCTGATCGTATGAGTGTAAACCATACCCCGTTCGTTACACTTGAGTGATTAAAAGTTGAGCCACGTCCTGCAACCGGACAACAGTTCAAACCGATTTAAGGACAGTCAAATGCATGTAGCGCATTACAACGTGGCCCGGCTCAAGGAATTGCCCGGTCACCCCGCCGTTGCGGACTTCATCGACAATGCGCCAAAGGTCAACGCGGTGGCAGAGCGGAGTCCGGGATTTGTATGGCGGCTTGATGACACCGCCGCGACGGTCCCCGGCGCAGGGACGTTTCAGGCCATATCAGGCGACCCCTATCTGGCGATTTCTCTGTCCGTCTGGGAAACCGCCGAGGCCTTGCAGAATTACGTCAACAAAACCGTCCACGGGGCCTTCTTGCGTCGGCGCACAGAATGGTTTGAGCCCTCAGAGGGACCAAATTTTGTGATATGGCCTGTCTCTGTGGGCCACATCCCCAGCTTGCAGGAAGGCGAAGCGCGGCTGATGGAACTTGCCTCCTCAGGGACTGGTCCAGGCGCTTTTGATTTTCAGTACATAGCTGCCAACAGCTGAGTTGCATTCAGCAACAGCCCGCGCCCAGCGGACGGCCCTTGCCAAAATGATTTGCCCCCGAATTGTCCTTGGTCACAGACACGTGCTTGAGAAACAGCGACTATCGCGCGCCGCCCCCATCGCGGATCCAGCCAAAATAATCCGGGCTGCCCATCTGCCCGCCTTTCAGCGCCAGTTCCAGACCGTCCATCTCTCCGACAGCGTGCGCCTTGAACAAGGCAGCACCCGGGATGGTCGGGGCAAGGGCGGAGAGCGCGAAAATGCCAAGCTGGCGAGTGGCATAGCCAGAAGTGTCACCCCCTGAAACGACGGCGCGACGGATATTGCCCTGTTTGAGGGTCGTGGCCAAAACCTCGCCCAGCGCGGTGCCGATGGTTTCATTAATCGCGCCGATGTCTTTACCCGACGCCGCCTGTTTGAACCGGGCCACGGCGGGATCATCCGGGCCTCCTGCGGTGTAAATCAAGGGGTCTTGGCCCTGCGCCAAGGCTGTGAGCGCCATTTTTGTGACCCGCACCTTCTCTGCCGCTAAAGTGGCGACGTCGGCACAGGCGCTGGTTGCATCAAAGGGAATGCAGGCAAAGCCATTGTCACGCGACCACGCGATCTGATCGGCGGTTGTGGGCGAGACGGAGCCAGAGACTGTGACCATACCTTTGGCCCGCCCGGCACTGCGCGGGGCCTCTGCTGGCGTCAACACTCCGGTTGCGATCCAATGGGCCACCAGCGCATATTCAACGCCCTGCGAGCCCACCACAAAGGGGTTGCGCGTGCGGTTATGCCAAAGGAACCGCCCCACTTGTGCCTCTGATATCAAGTCGACGCAATCGAGCGTAACGGCGCGGATACGGGTCTGGTCACCCGGTTCTGATACCAGCGATTCTGATGCGAGATCTTCCAGCGAAGCCAGGGAAATATCCAGCCGATCTGACTGTTTCGCGATATGGCGCGCCACATCGGACTCGGTCATCGGCGTCACCGGATGGCGCGCCATAACGGGGTGGCGATCCAGCCGATAGACGACGTCGCCCAACCCGGCAAAAAGATGACCATACACTTGATAGCGCCGCATCTGGGGGGCGGCGACCAGCACTGGAACGACTTCGGGGACGAAATGATTTGCGGCGATTTCTATCGCACGGCCAATCGACCCGATGTGAGGCGAAGAGTCCAGCGTCGAGCAAATCTTGTAGTGGGCAATCGCAGGGCTCAGGGCTGCCAGCGCGTCGAAAACCGCAGGCAATTCCCGGTCCATCCACGCTGGTGATTTCGACCGCGCCGTCGAGGCAATTCCAATCGCGCGCAGATCCGGATAACGGGCAAGCTGAGTGGGCGTTGGGATGTCGAGGAACAGCATTGCGGGCAGACCAGCGAAGGCCAGAACCTCCATCACCGCCGCCGCGCCGGTAAAGTCATCGCCGTACCACGCCAGATCTACCTTGCCGGTTGTTTTGATCATGTCGTTTTTGGGCCCCGCTTGACGGTCTGATATGGTTAGTATCTTATCATACCAGTTGTCAATTTCCAGCAGGCCGATGCGCCACGGGAAAAGTCGAAAGGGACGCGGAATGATGAAACTGGCCTTGTTTGGTGCCGGGGGCAAAATGGGCGTGCGCCTGTCGCGCAACCTGTTGAATTCTGACTTTGACGTCGCTCATGTCGAGGTCTCGCCAGAAGGACGTGCGCGGTTGCACGACGAGCTGGGGCTGGACTGTCAGGATGCAGACAGCGCGCTGGAAAACGCGCGCGTTGTGGTGCTGGCCGTGCCGGATACGGTGATCGGCAAGGTCGCAGCGGCAATCATCGACAAGGTGCCCTCTGGTGCGATGGTCGTTTGCCTCGATGCCGCCGCGCCCTTTGCCGGGCACCTGCCAAAGCGGGCCGATGTGACCTATTTCGTCAGCCACCCCTGCCATCCGCCGATCTTTAACGATGAAACCGAAATGGCCGCGAAAAAGGACTACTTTGGCGGCATCGCTGCACGCCAAGGCATTGTGAACGCGCTGATGCAGGGACCGGAAGAGGACTACGACCTTGGCGAAAAGGTCGGCAAGACGATCTTTGCCCCTGTCGCGCGCTCGCACAGGGTCACGGTCGAACAGATGGCGTTGCTGGAACCCGGCCTGTCCGAAACGGTCTGCGCCTCGTTGCTGGATGTGATGCGCGAAGCGATGGACGAGGTTGTCGCACGGGGCGTGCCCGCAGAGGCCGCACGCGATTTCCTGTTGGGTCATATGAACATTCTGGGGGCTGTGATTTTCAAAGAGGTGGACGGCGTGTTTTCGGATGCCTGCAACAAGGCGATCGAGTTTGGCAAGCCAGTGCTGATGCGCGACGACTGGAAACGGGTTTTTGAACCCGAAGAGATCGCCGCCAGCATTCAGCGAATTACCTGAGGGCCTACAGGCGCAAAACAGATCCGAAACAGACCAGAAACAGACCAGAAACAGAAGCGGGCGCAGCCTTGCCCCCGCACCCCAACGACAGGCGGATCGAGATAGACAAACCCGGCCCCCTAGAGACAAAGATCACCCGGCTGAAGCTGTCGGATCAGGTCTATGAACGCCTGCGCGACATGGTTGCCAGCGGCGAATTGGCCGCCGGCGATCATGTGCCCTCGGAACGGGTTCTGATGGATCGGTTCGGGGTGGGTCGCCCGGCGGTCCGAGAGGCGTTGCAGGCCATGCAGAACAAGGGGCTGATCACGATCAGTCATGGCGAACGCAGTCGGGTCAATGCGTTGACAGCCGGGATCGCCTTCAACCAACTCGATGATATAGCACAGCTTTTATTGTCCAGTGAGCCCGCCAATATCGATCATCTCAAACAGGTCCGTCACATCCTTGAACTGGGCACAGTGCGTATCGCCGCCCACCTGTGTACGGCCCAAGACCATAGCGATCTGCGCAGCCTGATCGAGGCACAGCGCGTGCAATTGGGCAAGGCAGAGGCCTTTGTGAAGGCCGATATCGCCTTTCATTGTCGGCTGGCCAAGATCACCGCCAATCCGCTGATTGAGGCAATCACCCAGATGATGCTGACCTGGCTGTTTGACCATCATGCCGATCTGTTGCTGTGGTCCGGGCGCGAAGAAACAACGCTGGCCGAACATAGCCGCCTTGCCGATGCGCTGAAGGACAATGACGCAGATCAGGCGCAAACCGCCATGCAGGATCACCTGAACCGCTCGCAAGAACGCTTTGCTACGCCCTCTGCGTAAGGCTCCAGCCGTAGGGTGACAAAAGACCGTTCGCCTGAGGCGTCAGATTGGCGCGCAGCACTGCACTTCCGACTTCGAGATGCGCAATACCGTCTTTGATGTCCGCGCGATACACTCTTTTTCCGGCAAGACTGGCAAGGGTGCGCAAAGGTGTCGCCAGTGGATAGGCCTCGCCCGCACCAATCACTCCACGCGGTCCATAAAGCGCCGCAGGCGTCCAAACCTCGACATTGGCATTGGCAAGCGCCGTCGCCAGCCCGATCACATAGGCCGCCCCGAACTGCGCGTGATGACGCGGGTCATCATCGGTCATGCACAGGCGGTGTTGGTGCGGGTTGGGGATTGTGCGACTGCCGTAGGGGTTCTGGCGCATGGCGATGGTCGCAGGGCCAATGCGATAGGGTTTTGTTCCGATGATCGCACGAACAGAGCGGGTGATATGGGGGATCGCCTCTAGGGTTTCCATCACCGACACATCATCCGCGGCATGCACGATGGGGCAAAGACCGTGACTGACAAAATCCAGCAATTCGACAGGCGGGCGTTTGCGGTTAAACTCTGTGAACAGACTGACCATGCCGCCCCCGTGCAGCATATCGGGAAAGACCTCGCCTGCGAAGGTGTGGATCTCTTCCAGTGGCGGGCACGCTGGCCATTCCGACCCCGGAGGCGTCGACTGGCGATCCACAGAGGGGCAGATCAGAACCGAGTCAGGCGCAAACCGGGCAAAATCAATGTAGGCGGACAACTCGACCAGCTCTGCCTGCATGTCGTCAGAGCCGTCGCAAATAAATTCCAGATCAAAGTGGGTCTGGAAACACGACATCTGCGCCAGAACAAAGGCCTCTATCTGCGCCTCGACATCCCCCAATGTCGCGTCCAGATGACACAGCAGACGTTGAGGGCGAATGACCTCGAGATCGTCGGGGTGATCGATCAAACGCTGCGCATCATGCGGCGTGATCACCAAGGCCATCTGCGGAAAGCGTGCAGGGGGCAGCGAGATTTGTGGCCTCTGATACGCAGGCTTGTCACTGGGGGTCCATGTCAAATGTACCGCCTGCTCGACCCTGTCCCCATCCGCGATCTCATAAGGCCAGGGCAGCGCAAGGGGGCGATTATACGTCTTATACGACGCATCCCCCCATTGTCGCTGATCCTCCATTTCGAACGTGTCACCGTCAAAGCGGCACGAGACCAGCATCTCGCCCGCCTGATGGGTCAGCGCGGCAATATCCATAAATGGCTGCCATGGCGCGATGAGATAAGGGAACACCGAGTCCTCGATGCTACCGTCGCTATGGGTGACCTGCACCGGCGCACCCGCGACACCCCGGATCGGATGCAGAACGGTAAAACCCGCGCGGTTTGTTTCGAACGCGCCCGTCGCATAACCGCTGGCGGACATGGTCAGCCCCTTGGCACTGGCAGAAATACGGATATCCACGTCCAGCATGGTCCCGTGGCTGGTGTAGCGCGCATGATATGCAATCGAAATCTGGTCATCGTTCTGATCGATCACCTGATCCGTTATCTGGGGGTCCAGCGTGCCCCAGTCCCGGTCCCGCACCAGAAAAGCGATGCCCCGGATCCCCTCGACTCCATTCACCATGATGTGACGCAGCGCACCGACTTCAAGAGTAAAGGACAGCCCGGCAACCCCTAAAACCTCTTGCGGGGCGGGTTGGGATGTTGTGCCAAAGAGGGTCAGTGCATCACTCATATATCAACCAGATCCACGGTTTTTCCTGTCGCGGCTGACAGATAAGCCGCCTCGACCAAGGCCAGCGTCTTTAGGTTATCCACACCACAGGTGGCCGGCACCGCGCCAGCCGCAAGACAATCGACAAAATGCTGCTGAATGATCTGCACGCTTTCCTGAATATTGTGCCAAGGCCGCTCTGCCCACGTCAACAGAGGCGGCGAAACATCGGTCTGCACAGCGCCCTCTGTCTGAACAATCAACCTGTACCCTGCCTCAAGCCGCAGAGTACCCAAAGTGCCGTCGATTTCCAACAGAGTCTCTGGGAAAGTTTCGGGCTGACGACGCGTCGCATAGGAACAATCGACAACGCTGGTCACGCCGGTTTCGTGGCTCAGCAGCATCGTTGCGACATCCTCGCCCTTGATGGCCGGATTGACGCGGCGGGTGGTGGCGCTGATCCGGGCGACATCCCCAAAGAAAGCACGCGCGATATCAAGGATATGTATGCCGAGATCCTCGATGATAAACCGCTCTCCTTCGGCCAGATAGGGCTGACCGGAAAACACGTCATAGCCAGAGCGAAAGCTGACCCGGCCAAAGAACGGCGTGCCGATTGTGCCCGAGTGAACCACCTGCAATGCCTTTTGAATAGCCGATTGCCAGCGGAAATTTTCATGCACCATTAGGGTCTTGCCCGCCGCCTGCACCGCCGCGACCATGGCGCGCGCGTCTTCCATCGTCTCGGCAAAGGGCTTTTGGCAGATGATATGCACTCCGGCGCGTGCGGCCATCTCGACCAAGGGGCGGTGCGAGGGCGCGGTGGTGGCAATATCGACGAAATCCAAACCGCCACCGGCAAACATCTGGGCTGCATCACTATAAGTCCGGCCAATGCCAAAGGCTTTGGCGCTCGTGCCAAGCCGCCCGGCATCGCGATCACACAGGGCGACAATCTCTGCCCCCGCGATATCGCGCCACGCGTGCAATTGGTTCTGCGCAAAGAACCCGCAGCCAATCAATGCGCCTTTCATCTGCGCTCTCCTGTTTGCATTTTGGTTTGTCAGATGAACCACCACACAGCCTGCGATGGCAAGACTTTTGATGACGCTCCGCGCGGTCCGGCTGGAAAAAGCTGCAAATCCCGGTGCATGACATATAAGACGAAAAACAGAGGGGGTCGAGATGGACCTGAAAGACAAGATCATTGTTGTCACCGGGGCGGCCAGCGGGATCGGGCGTGCGCTGTGCCTGCGTTTCGCCGCGCTGGGCGCGCGACAGGTTGTCTGCGTGGACCGCGACAGCCTGGGCGCGGCACAGGTGGCAGCACAGGTGGGCGGCGTGGCCTATACGGTCGACGTGGCGCAGGAATCCCAGATCAAGGCAATGATTTTGGCGGTAGAAGATGAGGTTGGGCCGATCGACCTGTTTTGCTCAAACGCCGGGATCTTTATCGACGGCGGCATGGAAGTGCCGAACGAAGACTGGCAGCGGATCTGGGACATCAACGTCATGGCCCATGTCTGGGCCGCGCGGCATGTGGCCCCTCTGATGGTCGCGCGGGGGGGCGGATATCTGTTGAACACCTCTTCGGCGGCCGGCCTGCTGAACCAGGTTGGCGCAGCGCCCTATGCCGTGTCCAAACACGCCGCTCTTGGGCTGGCCGAGTGGTTGGCGATGACCTATGGCGACGATGGCATCAAGGTCTCTGTGCTGTGCCCCCAAGGCGTCGCAACGCGGATGACAGAAGGAATGGGGGACAACGTTGCAATGATCGACGGCCTTATGGACGCCGACGCGGTAGCAGAGGCTTGCGTGCTCGCGATCCGTGAGGAGCGGTTTCTGGTGCTGCCTCACGCTGAGGTGCTGGGGTATATGCAAAAGAAGGCAAGCAACTATGACCGCTGGATCGGCGGAATGCGCAAGCTGCATCGCAGTTTTGTGGCAGGCAAGCGCTAAGCGGTCTTCGAATTTGCTTTTGCAAATCCGACCGACTGGGGGCCAGCCCCCAGACCCAGATCCCCGGAAAATTTTTGAACAGAAGAAGGGCGAAGGAGCCGAATCTTTCAGAAGACAATGTCCGGCGTCTACGCGGTTGGCTCTAACGCGGCCAACCCTTGTGCGGCATAGACGGGGACCAGTTCGCCCATCTTGCGCCCCCGTTCCGGGTCAGAGGCGTTGCCGTCCAGCGCGCGACGCAGAACGCCTTGCAGGATAGCTGCCATCCGGAAAAAGCAGAACCCCACATAAAAGCCAAAGGTCTCAATCTCGCCAATGCCCCGGCGCGCGCAATACTGCGCGACAAACTCTGCGTCTGTGGGCAAGCCCTGCGCGGCGCGGTCGATCCCGGCCAGCCCGCGCATGTCACGCCCCGCTGGCATCTGCCATTGCATGATGACGGCGGCAAGATCGGCGTAGGGATGGCCGATGGTGGACAGTTCCCAGTCTAGCACGGCAAGGCAACGCGTGCCCTCGGCCTCGAAAATCATGTTGTCGATGCGGTAATCGCCGTGCACCAGCGTACGCTGCCCGTCATCAGCGGGCATATGCGCCTTCATCGCGGCGATGAGCCTGTCCATATCGGGCCGGGTCTCTGTCTCGCTGGCGTGGTATTGCTTGACCCAGCGCGTGATTTGCCTCTCGAAATAATTGCCGGGGGGGCCGAAATCGCCAAGCCCGACAGCGTGGATATCAACGCCGTGCAACGCAGCCAGCACCCGGTTCATATCGCCAATGACAGCCCCTCGATCGGCAGGGGTCAGATCATCAAGCGTGGGTTCGTTGAAGTTGCGCCCCCGCACATGTTCCATGATGTAAAAGTCAGACCCGATGACAGAGGCGTCCTGACAGAGCAGATACATCTTGCCCACCGGCACATCGGTGCCGATCAGCGCCGATTGCACCCAGTATTCGCGATCCACCGCATGAGCCGACTTGAGCAAGATGCCCGGAGGCTTGCGCCGCAGCACGTAATTACACGCAGGTGTCATCAGCAGAAAGGTCGGGTTGGACTGGCCCTGGGCGAATTTGTTCGCCGTCAGCGGGCCTTTGAACCCCGGCAGATGGGCGGTCAGATAGGCGCTGACAGCGTCCAGATCGAGGGTTTGCGTGTCCATCACGCCTCCAGCGCAGAGCGAAACAGGTTCGGGCCTGTCTGCACCTGAATACCGCCTGACACCGGAATAATCGCGCCAGTGATATAGCTGCCGCCGCGTCCGCAAAGGAATTGCAGGCAGGCGGCGATATCCTCGTCGCGCCCGACACGGCCCAGCGGCACGTCCTGACCTACCTTGTCGCGCTTGGCCTCATCGCCCGTGGCAAAGGCGGTCATCCGGCTGACAAATGGCCCCGGCGCGAGCGCGTTGACCGTGACATGGCTGTCGGCCAGTTCTTTGGCGAGGATCTGGGTCATGTGATGCACCGCCGCCTTGGAGGCCGCGTAGGAATAGGCATTGTCGCCCATCGGCGCCTGCCCCATGACAGAGCCGACATTGACCACGCGGGCCGGGTCATCGACGGTGCTGGAGGCAATCAGCATCGGCAAAAGCGCCTGCGTCAGCGTGAACATGCCCGCGTTGTTGACGTTCATCACACGGGCCCATGCATCAAAGGGAAACTCTGCCGCAGGCGCACCCCATGTGATCCCAGCGTTGTTCATCAGGATATGCAAGACGTCCGTATGGTCGCCCACGGCCTGCGCCAAAGCCGCCACACCTTCGGCGCTGCTGACGTCACCCGCAAAACCCACCGCGCTGCCGGGCAGGTCCATCCCGTTCAACTCTGCCGCCACCGCGACACAGGCGTCCAGTTTGCGCGAGGCAATCAGCACCCGCGCGCCCGCCGCCATCAGCCCGGTGGCCGCCATGCGTCCAATGCCCGTTGCGCCCCCGGTCACTAGCGCGGTTTTGCCGTTCAGCGAAAAGAGGTCATGCGGGGTCATCGGCGGACTTTCCATCTAAGGGTCTGAACATCCTGTTTGACCTGCAAACAGGATGTTTTGCAACCTTGCGACCGATGATCTGCGCGATCAGCGACAGGCCTTGGCCATATAACCATAGCCGTCCTGAAAATAGACCATCAGGTTCTCTTCGCTACGGGCATAGATCGCCGTGGTTTGCCAAGAGTCCCCCTCTCCGGAACAGCGCATGGTCACCGAATAGGCCGATCCCACGCCGGTATATTGCGTCCCGATAATATCGCAGGAGGATTCAAAAAAGCTGACCCGCTGACTGTCTATCGAAAAAACCGAATCCGAGGTGTAGCCATCGTAGTTGCATTGATATTCTGCCGGCACCCATTTGCCATAGATGCTGGACATGTCAGCCTGCGCCAGCGTGGCCATGCCCAGACCGCAGGTCACTGTAGAGGCCAGAACAGCCCAATTTATCATTCCCATAACAACCCTCTTTCTAATATATCTATTAACGACAGCGACGGGATCCGCCGCAACAGACCCACGACCCAGGACCACAACTCAGGGGCAGGATTTAGCCACATAGGTATATCCATCGCTTGCCCGCACGATCAGGCCACCATCTGCCTTTTCATAGGTCGTGGTCACCACTGTATTGTCGCCCTCGACCGCCTCGCAAGACACCGTTACGGAAAACGCCATGCCGACAGGTTGCGGCGTGCCGACCATATCGCAGGTATTTTCAAAGTACTGAATTTTGCCCGGCATGATCGTGAAAAGCGCGCTATAGACATAGTCGCCGTACCTGCACTGGTCATCCGCCGGCACCCATTTGCCATAAATCTCTGAGACATCGGCCTGCGCCGTTGTGCTTGCAAGCCCAAGGGCCAAAGCCACCCATCCGATTTTTCTCATGCTATTTCCTGATCTAACGGGTAAAATACATTGGAACAGTGACACGGGTGTTCGTCCTTGCCAATTCATCCCTTTGTACAGGGTCGTTGTTTCTTGCGCGTGCCATACTCAAGCCCGGTTATTCATCCCATTCGTCAATCGCGCATACAGCTTCTTCTGCGGTTTCGACGAATTTGAACAGGTTCAGATCCTCAGTCGCGATGGTTCCGGCGTCCGCCAGAGCGTCCCAGTTGACGATACTGCGCCAGAATTTTTCGCCAAACAGCAAAAACGGGATGCGCTTCATCCGGCCAGTCTGGATCAGGGTCAGGGATTCAAACACCTCGTCCAGCGTGCCAAAGCCGCCGGGAAAGGTCACGATCGCCCGCGCGCGCATCAGGAAATGCATCTTGCGAATGCCAAAATAATGGAAGTTAAAGCATAAATCAGGCGTCACATATTCGTTCGGCGCCTGTTCATGGGGCAGCACAATGTTCAACCCGATGGATTGCCCACCCGCATCGACGGCACCGCGATTGCCCGCCTCCATCACGCCGGGACCACCACCTGTGATGATCACATCCTCTTTGCCACCACCCGACATGCTGCGCGCTGTCATGATCTGGGCGAATTTGCGCGCCTCTTCGTAATAAACGCTCAGGCCAGCAAGCGTTTCAGTGCGCGCGGTGTCTTTCTTGGCCGCCTCGGGAATCCGTGCGCCGCCAAACATGACGATCGTCGAGGTGATCCCGTGCTCTGTCAGCGCCAATTCCGGCTTGAGCAATTCCAGCTGCAACCGGACCGGGCGCAATTCATCCCGGCACAGAAAATCGTCATCCGCAAATGCCAGCCGATAGGCCGGGGCGCGGGTTTGGGGGGTGTCGGGGATGCTCTTTGTGGTTTCGACATCGTCATGGGCATTGGGAAAGGGCGCGTGGCGCTGATCATTCATTTTGAAAACTCCTTTGCGGGCTGCATTGCGCCGCTTTGTTCTTGGCTTTATAGCCTCAGATCAATCAAAACCAGTCAAGATATGGAGCGCTCGCTGTGTCCAACGCCCAACTAGAGACCGCAATCGAAGCCGCATGGGAAGGTCGCGACCAGATCACCCCTGCCACCACGGGCGAAACCCGCGACGCCATCGAGGATACGCTGAACGCGCTGGACAGCGGCACGTTGCGCGTGGCGGAAAAGCAGGCTGACGGCAAATGGCATGTGAACCAATGGGCGAAAAAGGCAGTTTTGCTGGGCTTTCGCATCAAGGACATGGAACAGCAGGACGGTGGCCCGCAGGGCGGCGGCTGGTGGGATAAGGTAGATAGCAAGTTCAAGGGCTGGGGCGACAACCAGTGGCGTGCGGCAGGATTTCGTGCTGTGCCCAACTGTATCGTTCGCAAATCTGCCTTTATCGCGCCCGGTGTGGTGCTGATGCCGTCCTTCGTGAACCTTGGCGCCTATGTCGACGAGGGCACGATGGTTGACACATGGGCGACTGTGGGCAGTTGCGCACAGATCGGCAAGAACGTGCATCTGTCCGGCGGTGTTGGCATTGGCGGCGTGCTGGAACCGATGCAGGCGGGACCGACAATCATCGAGGACAACTGCTTTATCGGGGCGCGTTCCGAGGTGGTCGAGGGCTGTATCGTGCGCGAAGGATCAGTGCTGGGCATGGGTGTTTACATCGGCCAGTCCACCAAGATCGTGGATCGCGACACGGGTGAAGTCATGTATGGCGAAGTCCCTGCCGGATCTGTCGTCGTCTCTGGCACGATGCCCTCGAAAAACGGCGTGAACCTGTACTGTGCCGTCATCGTGAAAAAGGTCGACGCGCAAACCCGGTCGAAAACCTCGATCAACGAGCTGCTGCGCGACTAGGCCAAGGAATGGAGCCGCAGATGTCATCGCAATTCACTCCCTCGGGCAAGCCGCGTGCCGCCGCTTTGGGGCTGATCTTTGACGGCATCTGCGGCCCGCTCAACGCAATCACAGATGTGCCCGGTGTTGCCGTAGGCTATACCACTTTGACGACCGGCAGCGGTGCCTTGCAGGTCGGTCACGGCCCGGTACGCACGGGCGTCACCGCGATCCTGCCGCGTCCTGTGGGCGATCTGTGCACGCCAGTAAGTGCCGGATATTTCAGCCTGAATGGCAACGGAGAGCTGACCGGCAGTCATTATATCGAAGAGACCGGCAGCTTTTCCCAGCCGATCACCATCACCAACACCCATTCCTGCGGCGTGACACGTGATGCGACAATCCAATGGGCGGTAAAAACTTTTCCGAATGCGCTATCCGATGATTTTTCGTTGCCTGTCGCCGCCGAGACATACGATGGCTTTCTGAACGATATCAATGGCTTTCACGTCACGCCCCAGCATGTTTTCACCGCCATCGACAGCGCCAGCACCGGCCCCATAGAAGAGGGCAGCGTGGGCGGCGGGACGGGCATGATCTGCTTTGGCTTCAAGGCCGGGTCCGGCACGGCCTCTCGTATCGTGGAACACGCAGGCCAAGCCTATACCATCGGCGTCTTTGTGCAGGCCAATTTCGGGCGGCGCGATCAGTTTACGCTGCAAGGACATCCTGTCGGACGCGACACGCCAGATCCGTCCCCGCACCCTGCGCGCAGTTCGATCATCGCGGTGGTCGCCACCGATGCACCGCTGCTGCCACATCAGTTGAAACGCCTTGCCCGACGCGTCACCTTTGGCGTGGGGCGCGTGGGCGGAACAGCCAATCATGGCTCTGGCGATATCTTTCTGGCTTTTTCAACCGCCTCAGCGCCCGCCACCACAATTCCTGACCCTCTGCTTGATCCCTTTTTCGAGGCGGTCGTCTACGCCACCGAAGAGGCAATCCTGAACAGCCTTGTCGCCAATGAAGATATGACCGGGCGTGATGGGCACTTTGTCCCGGCCCTGCCGCACGACGTGGTCCGCGCGGTTCTGGACAAACCTTAAAGCGTTCTTGGAAAAGCCCGAATGACGTAACGCTGTCTGAAACAAAAGTTCTCAACGCATTAAGTGACACATTGTATTTCAAGTATTCCAAGAGTCGTCATAGCCGCCGGTTTGTGCCAGCCGCAGGATACCTACCGATCCACTGTTCCGAACCATTTCAGAACCAGCTCTTGATAGACTCCGCTTTCTTTCAGGCCCAGCAACGCGCGATTCAATGCCTCACGCTCTGCGCTGCCTTGCGGCAGGGCGATCCCGTAATTCTCTGACCGATAGACCCTGTCCAGCATTCGCGCCTGCCCCATGCCCCGGTGTGACACATAATGGGCAAGGATCGGACCGTCAAAGACCACAGCCTCGATATCCTGCGCCTCAAACCCCTCTAACAGGGTGGCAAGCGACGGGTAAGTCCGATGCGCAATTCCGCGCCCTTCCAGAAAACTGCTGGCGGTCGAGCCGACTGTCGTCGCCACCTTGCGCCCGTCCAGATCATCAAGCGAGTCAATCGAGCCGGTGATCGCCTCTACCGTCAGCGTCGCAGTGATATTGGCGACAAAGATCGACACAATAAAGAGGCTGGAAATCACCATCAGCACCGCCAGAAACCGCCCCATAACACTATGGGGCTGGCGTTCCTCGAACCCGCCATTGACCACCAGATTAAGCGCCCACCAGAACGACGGAAACAGCGCATCTTTTGCCGGACGGTCGAAATAGGGCTGCCGTTTGCGTTCGAACACCCACATCAGCAGACCCAGAAGGAACAAAATTGCAAAGGCCGCAAGAACGGCGATCAACAGATCCATGTTGAACACGGCGCGCCAGACACTATTTCCGCTGGCCACGCCGGACACCATGATCTGCAAACCACTTTCGAAAATCGGCTGGCTGAAATCCAGAACCGCCTCGCGCGCCGAGGTGATAGAGATATTGGCCACCGCCCCGTCCACCTGATTCAGCGCCACCGCCTCTAGCATTTCAGGAAAGGTATCAGAGAACGTGTATTCAACGCTGCGCCCCAGCTCTGCGGCCAGAACATTCATCAAATCAATGCTAAATCCCGCTGGAACGCCTTTTTCCAAAAACGAAAACGGCGCGCGCTCTATCGTGTTGAACCGCAGCGGGGCCTCTTGCGCCCCGGACGGAGACATGACGCCAAGCCCAATAAACAAAACCGCAAGAAGGACTATATAGCGCAAGTCGGTGATCCCTTTTTTCATCGAACGGTTAAACTTACACAGCAAAGCCCCCCCTGCCAATAAGCCACTCTGTCGCTTGTCCTCTATTCTTGTCGCTGCAGGTCCAAAGCGTTGCCGACCTGTTCGCAGGGGTTAAGTCAGGGTCGCCCCACTGGACGCCCGTTCGGATTTGCGCCAAGACACGCATAATCCCAAGGAGCGGCCCCATGGACAAAGTCAAGAAAAGCCAGATCGTCTTTACCCTGCTGGTCGAAGTGGGCCGCAAGGCAGGTGATGGTCTGCCAAAGGATGCCACCGGCGCGGCCCTGATGATCTACGCCAGCGGTGTGGACGAGGCCGAAGCGGTGCGCGAAACGGTTGCTATTCTAAAGCAGGCGGATATGGCCCCGCTGGATGTGACAGGCTACGGCACCCTCGACGAACGGCTGGAACAGGGCCATGACATCAGCGACGAAGAGCGTGCGTTGATGCAGCGCGCGCTGGATGAAAACTCGGTCATCGTTGCGCAGATGACGCCTTTCTTCAAGGAATAGGCCACCTCGGAAAGGCGCAAAGAGACACAGAAGGACACAGACGATGAGCACGATTTTTCTGGATCTTGATGGCACATTGACCGATCCGAAACCGGGGATCACCGGCGCTGTGAGACACGCGCTTGACACGCTTGGTCTGGACAGTTTCACCGCCGATCAACTTGAATGGGTCATCGGCCCGCCCCTGCTGGACAGTTTCACCAAACTCGGTGCATCCGATCCACATCAGGCGTTTGCGCTTTATCGCGCGCATTACACCGACGGCGGCCTGTATGACTGCACCATTTACGACGGCATTCATGACGCGTTGGAAACTCTGGCAGCGGCGGGTCACAGGCTGTTTCTGGCCACAGCCAAACCGATCGCCTACGCGACCAGAATAACTGCGCATTTTGGCCTTGATCCCCATATGGAACAGCAATTCGGCCCCGACCTGGACGCGACGTTCAACGACAAGGGCGATCTGCTGCGCCATGCGCTTGGCCTGACCGGCATTGATCCGCAGGACGCCATTATGGTTGGCGACAGGCAAAGCGACTTTACCGCAGCCAAGGTCAACGGGATGACCTCGCTTGGCGTGAGTTGGGGCTATGGCAGCGCGGCAGAATTGGAAACCGCCGACGCCTTGTGCCACACGCCACGACAGCTCGCCTCTGATCTGGCGCGGCTTATTGGCTAGGCTTATTGGCTAGGCACAGAGCGCCGAGACCAGCACCATCGCCTCTTAGCTGCGCAGTGCAGGGCTATCGATAAAGGTATGCACCGGCAGATAATCTCGCTGTACCGAGGCCAATGGAGAGATCGCGTGGCGCGACGGTTGTGTCGCCAGATCGCCAAGGTACAGCGACTCGCCCCATGCGCCTTGCATCGACAGGCAAACATGGGCATCCAGAATCAAATGCACGTATTTGACTGTGGCCGCTTTGCTGGTGCGGGCATAGGCGGCCATCGTTGCCAGATAGCGCGCCTCGACCAGAACGGAATCTGTTCCGAACCGGTATTCCGCATCCGCACCAGAGATCAGCAAGCGATATTGTGGCGACACCATCAGATCGCGTTCCAACCCGAAAAACGGAGCACGCAGTCGGATCGGGGCACAGGCACCAAGAGCGGGCACTTCGCGGATCATCACAAAGCGCAAAGGCTGAAACCCGTGGCCCATCGTCTGCACCAGATCGCCGGGTGCCAACTGTTCCACCGGTTTCGGGCCCTCGATTGTATCCACCCGCGTCCCGGCGGCAATGCCACCGCTTAGCCCGACGGATTCGATGCGGTCAGCGACGGCCAGCAGCGTGATGGACGGATCAAGCCGCACGTCCGGGTTCACCCCGATCAACGCATCGACATCGTCCAGCGGCCATGGATGGGGGGGCATCGACAACGGTCTGTATCAGGCTGCCCGTTTTGACGTTTTCGATCACCATGAACCCAAGACGCCGGGGCGCGTGCCATGCCAGCGTCAGACGCAAGACATCTTCGGCCTCTGCCTTGAATCCCAGAATCTGCGCGCCGCTAAAGCGGTTCCAGCGTTCATTGAATCAAAGGGGATTCACAGCGGGCTGTTTT
>CALGTJ010000207.1 GCA_937901435.1 uncultured Rhodobacter sp.
AGCGCGCCTATTGGGCCACTCAGGTTCAAAACCACAAGGATCTGTTCGCGGCGATGGACAAGTAAGATCCACGTCGACGACCAATAAAGCGCAAAGGGAGAGGCCGAAATGCGGCTTGGTGAGATCATAACAGCGGGTATTTTGGCCCTTTTTTCTATCTACCTCATGGTAGAGAGCGCAAAACTGGACGTCGGTTATATTCAAGGAGAGGGGCCGGGCGGAGGCGCCTGGCCCTTTTGGCTATCGGGTATCATGCTGATTTCGACAGGTTTCATCGCCTTCAACTGGTATCGGCGGACCTCGCCTCCGTCACAATCCACGGAACCGGTTCTTGATGCCTATGGATGGCGAACGCTTATTCAGGTTGGCGGCGGGTTATTTGGCTTTATCGCGCTGATCAGCATCATCTCGATGTATGGGGCGATGGCGATCTTTCTTGTCTATTATGTCTATGTTCTGGGACGACACTCCTGGTGGTTGACCCTGATTTTGGCGACGGCGCTACCAATCGGATTTTTCTTTTTCTTCGAAGGGCTAATGCGGATCACGATGCCGAAAGGCCTGCCGTTCACAGAGCCGTTCTTCAATGTCTTGTACGACATCATCTACTGATACGCGTTACGGACCTGCACAAAATTAACTAAAAGGTAAGCACAAGATGGAAGTTCTTGGACTGCTGGGCGATGGCATCTTGGTGTCACTGCAACCGCTGAACCTGCTGCTGATACTCGTCGGTGTGACGCTTGGTCTGTTCATTGGCGCGATGCCGGGACTGGGATCTGTCAATGGCGTCGCAATCCTGTTGCCGATCACATTCCTTGTGCCACCCGGGTCCGCAATCATCTTTTTGGCGGCGATCTATTACGGTGCGATGTACGGGGGGGCGATCAGTTCGATTACCCTCGGGATACCGGGGGCCTCTACCGCCGTGGCGACGACCTTTGACGGGCGACCTTTGGCGCTTCAGGGGCGGGCCAGTCTTGCCTTGGTCACGGCGGCGATTGCGTCCTTTATCGGCGGCTCTGTTGCCAACATCTTGTTCACTATGTTTGCGCCGTTGCTGGCGAGTGTTGCGCTTAGCTTTGGTCCGCCAGAGATATTTGCGCTGATGTTGCTGGCTTTTGCGACATTCGTGGGTCTTGGCGGGGATGACATTCCCAAGACGATTTTCTCGATCTGTCTTGGTCTGGTGTTCGCCGCTGTTGGGTTTGACGAGATCTCGGGTGCGCCGCGTCTGGTCTTTTTTGAGATTTCCGGTTTCCTGCACGGTATCAACTTTCTTGTGCTGGCCATCGGCGTCTATGGCATCGGAGAGATGATCTGGACGCTGAACTCAACCCGCGGGACCGTCACCTCTTCTGAGGCCAAAATGACGGTCAAAGGCATCATCGCGGATTCCAAAGAGGGTATGCGCAGAGGCTGGAAGGGCACGGCAATCGGGTCTTTCCTTGGCTTCTTTGTTGGCATCCTGCCTGCGGCTGGGGCGACGCCCGGTTCCTTGATGTCCTACGGCGTGGCCAAGATGGTCGCTCGCAATCCCAATGAGTTCGGCAAGGGTCACCCGGGCGGCGTTGCGGCCCCAGAGGCGGCCAACAATTCTGCCTCGACGGGTTCCATGTTGCCGATGTTGACGCTGGGTATTCCGGGCTCTCCGACCACGGCGATCCTGTTGGGTGGCATGGTCATCTGGGGGCTGACACCGGGCCCGCGGATGTTTGTGGATCAGCAAGAATTCGTCTGGGGTCTGATCGGCTCCTTCTACGTCTCGAACTTCTTTGCTCTGGTGGTAAACCTTGCGTTCATCCCGCTGTTCATCTGGATGCTGCGGATGCCCTTTACCATCCTTGCGCCGCTGATTTTCGTGCTGTCAGTCGTTGGTGGATTTGCCGCGACGAACGACATGCATGACGTCTGGCTGATGCTGGCCTTTGGTATTGGTGCGTTCTTCTTGCGCAAGTTTGACTATCCGCTTGCACCGGCTGTTCTGGCCATCGTTTTGGGACCTATTGCCGAGCCGACCCTGCGGCAATCGTTGCTGCTGTCACAGGGCGATGCGACGATCTTTTTTACCCGTCCGATTGCTGGTCCGATCACGATCATCGCGATTGTGCTGATCCTCTTGCCGCTGTTCAAAGTGATCCGCGACAAAAGCCGGGGTGGCCCCGCAAGGCAGGGCTAAGTTGATAGGTTGACGTCATGGGTCTAAGGGTTAAACCTTAGACCCATGAGCCTTTTGAAACGCCTCTTTTCTGGTGGAAAACCAAGGAGGGCCTCGGTGCCAGCGTTTGACGCGCCGATCCGTCCGGATGGCCCTTTTTTTGCGATCGGCGACATCCACGGCACCCAGCCCCGCCTGCTTGCCGCGCTTTCGAGCATTGCCGAAAAGGCGGACAGTCCAACAATCATTTGCGTCGGGGATTACGTCGATCGGGGCGAAGATTCGGCTAATGTCTTGCGGACCCTCAAGGACCATTCTGACAGATTGGGGCCGTCGTTCGTCTGCCTGATGGGCAACCACGAGCAAATGATGCTAAAGTTCCTCGATGATCCAGAGGCACACGGCGAGCGTTCGTTGCGCTATGGCGGGCTGCAAACGATTGCAAGTTTCGGGGTAGGGCTTGGCACCAAACGCAGTTTTTCCCTTGTGCGCGAACAACTGGTCAGCGCGATGGGCGCAGAGTTGATCGACTGGATGCGTGACCTTCCAAAGGATTGGGTGTCTGGCAATGTTGCGGTTGTACATGCGGGCGCTGACCCACTTGTCCCCATCGCAAATCAACGGACCAGCCATCTGTTATGGGGTCATGCAGAGTTCGAAACGGTTCCGCGTAATGATGGCCTTTGGGTGGTGCATGAGAGGTGGTCGCGGAATTTCGGACCAGTTGTTAAGGTGGATCGCATGATGAGA
>CALGTJ010000208.1 GCA_937901435.1 uncultured Rhodobacter sp.
CCTCGTCTGGCGTACCAGTTCGGGGCCAGATCGGGGCCAGTGCGGGGCCAGATCAACGCCAGATTTCAGAGCCGGGGCGCACATAGTTCCGGCTGCGAAAATGCCGCAAATCGCGGCTCCATACGGCCGCGATCAGGCTGGCAACAGCCAGCACCGCCACAAGAGCCCCAAGGCCCGCCCGGTCATCCTGTATCAAAAGCCAGGCCGAGACGGCAAAGGTCGCGCTTAGCAGAACCCCCCCCGCCGCGCGGGTGCGGGGGAACAGCATCAAGAACGCCGCGCCGATCTGCACAGCACCAAAGAGGTACAGCACCTCTTGCCCAAGCCCCGCATGCCCATAGACCAACACCTCACCCGGCATCTCTATCAGCTTGGCGAACCCTGCCCCAAAGCCTGAAAACACCGCGATATAGCGAAAAAGCCAACGGGTAAAACGCATAGGGGCCACTCCGGGTTTGGACAGCTTCAGGATGCGCCCGACGCGGGCACATTGAAACGTCACAGTTTTTCCGGCAGCAGAGTCTCGCCATAGCATTTGACGCGGTGAGCGGAAAATAGCTAACTTCATCTGAAGTCATATTAAATCTGGGATGTTGTTTATGCTGAGGTTCATATTTGCAATTTTTTGCCTTGCCCTTGGGATGCTATCTGCGTTGGGTCCGGCCACGAACGCGCAGGCGCAGGGGGGGCGTCAGGATGTGCCACGGGCTTTGCCTCAGGGCGGTTTTATGCTGGTCGATACCCCCCTGAACGGCATTGCAGAGGGCTATATCGTGCCAGTTTTCCTGCATGTCGAGATCGCGGGAAACCGGATGGACTGGACCTTCACCACCAGCTTTGTGCCCTTTGATCAGAGCTGTAAGATGTACCAGAAATGCCAGCAGTCGGTGCAAACCCTCAGCCATGAGGTTGACTGGCAGGCGGATGGCAGTCTGGCGATTCTGGACACGGTTCGACGCACAGGTCCGGGGTTGGCGGTGGACCGTCCGACAGAAGACGAAACCTATGTCTACAACGCGTTGAACCTGTTTCTAAAGGGCGCCGTTCTGGATCTTGACGCCAGCGGCGGCACCATCACCCGCGACATCCGACGCGGGAAACAGGTGGTCCGGGTGATGCCGGCCACATTGGATCAGAGCCTGTCGGCGCTGGCCTTTGCCAAGGCGTTCGAACTGTCGCTCTGGCAGATGAACCATTGCGTGATCCGGCAAGTGCTGGCCTTTGAGGCGATGCAGGATCCTGACCCTCTGGCGCAAGACGTGCTGCTGGCCGCGCGCTATCTGCGCTATCTCGAAACGCTGGAACTGGAGGCGCTGTATTATTCCGGCGAGCCGCCCGCCGGCAAAGGATTTGAGGTGCGCATGGCCACGCTGCGCCATACGGCGGCGCGGTTTGCTGTCAGAACAGTGTCGCAGATGTACACCGACGCGGCCCTTGCGGGCGCCCCTGCCCCCTCGGATGCTGACGCGCCGATCGCCGCGAAACAGGCCGTTGGATTGATGCAAAGCCGCTTGGGGGATTTCTACAGCGTTGTGGTGCGCGAGATCATCGAGACCCGCGCACAACAACTGCTGGCCGCCGCACGGTTCGACGCACGCCGCAAAGCGGTCGCAGAGCCGTCTGACGAGGCCATGATGGCCCGGATCTGTGCGGATGCGCGGCTGCCTTAACGGGTGTATGTCGGGCTGCGCCAAAGATCTGATCCGCCGCGAAGGCTGGACCCCGGACCACTGTTAAAAGCGGGGGCCAGCCCCCCGGACCACTGGCAAAGCCGGGGGGCCAGCCCCCCGGACCCCCGGAATATTTTTAGACAGAAGAAGCTGCCGGGGGTTCGGGATCAGGGTGTTTTGGGCAGCAGCAGTTCAGCGAGCGTGAGGGCCATGACTTTGGCGCTGTCGATCATGTCCTGAACCCCAACCCATTCGTCAGGCTGATGGGCGAGGTCAAGGATGCCGGGGCCGTAGGCGATGCAATTTTTCAGCCGTCCGATGCGGTCGATGTGTTTCTGGTCATAGGTGCCGGGCGAGACGACGTAGTCAGGCAGCCGGTCCAGCACACGCTCTATGGCGGCGGCAACCGTGCGCACCACGGGGGCGTCTCGGTCGGTCATGGTCGGGGTGATTTCCCAGATGTCCTTGATCTCATATTCGAAATTGGGTCGCTCGGCCGCGATTTTTTCGAGCATCGCGGTGACTTCGCGTTTAACCTCTAGGATGTCCTCTTCGATCAGAAAGCGCCGATCAATGGTGATGCGACAGCGATCCGCAACGCAAGGGGACGGAAAGCCGGTGTAGCCCGGCGCGGGTTCGGGCTGACCCCCGTGGATCGAGTTGATGTTCATCGTGGACTGTCGCGCCTGCACCGGGACCACGGGCATTTCGGTGTGTTTCGTGTCCAGCAGCGGGTAGAGATAGGTCTCGATTTCTTCGAGCACTGCGCTCATATGGCGGATGGCGCTGTCGCCAAGGAAGGGCATGGACCCATGGGCGATGCGCCCCTTTGTTTCGATCTCTGCCCACCAGACGCCGCGATGCCCAAGACAGATGCGGTCCTTGTTCAGCGGTTCGGGGATGATCACATGCTGGACGCGCTCTGGGTCGAAATAGCCACGCTCGGCCAGATAGGCAACGCCGCCATAGCCGCCGGTTTCCTCGTCTGCTGTACCGCTGATTTCGATCGCGCCGTGATAGTCGGGACAGACGGTGATAAAGGCCTCGGCGGCGATGATGGACGCGGCAAGCCCACCCTTCATGTCGCAGGTGCCACGGCCATAGATGCGCCCGTCTTTGAGTTCGCCGCCAAAGGGGTCAGTGGTCCAGCCGTGGCCGACCTCGACCACATCGGTATGGCTGTTGAAATGGACACAATCGCCGCTGGCCACGCCCTCGCGCCGCGCGACGATGTTCCAGCGGGGGTAGTCATCGCTGTCGCCGGGGGTGCCGGTGGCGCGGATCAACGTGCAGTCGAACCCTTTGGCGGACAGGCGACCGTCGAGATAGGCGCAGATCTCGCGGTAATTCTCGCCCGGCGGGTTGAGCGTGGGCAGTTGAACGAGATCCTGAGTAAGCGCGATCAGGTCATCGCGGCGCGCGTCGATTTCGGCAGAGAGTTTGGTGTCCAGATCTGTCATCCGGGCAGCTTAGAGCGGGAGCAGAGCCGGGGGAACCCGTTTTTAAGAACGCGCGCCATTTGTTTCGCGCGCGAAACATTTATCGTTTATTAACAGGATATTAAGGATTTACTCCCAGTCCCATGGACGGGAAAATTCGCCCAAGGCTTTGGCAACCACCGCCTCGTCCGCGCCCTTTCGGGATAGTTTGGCCACAAGCCCGCGCTTTTTATCCTCGACCACCGACGCAACCCGCGCGCCTTGCCCCGCCTCTGCCAGAGCGGTGTTGTAGATGCGAGTGATGGCGCGTTTGCGCAACTCGGGTTTGAAGACTTTGCCAACGGCGGTTTTGGGCAGTTCATCGAGAATTTCCAGATACTTGGGCACTGCGGCGCGTTCGTGGATATGCTGTTTGGCATAGGCGAGCAAATCGGCCTCGCTGACGGATGCACCTGTGATCAGTTCAACATAGACGCAAGGCAATTCCCCGGCAAAGGCGTCGGGCTGGCCGATCGCCCCGGCAAAGGCAACGTCGGTGTGACCGGCAAGCGCCTCTTCGATCTCGGCGGGGTCGATGTTATGGCCACCGCGAATGATCAGATCCTTGGCACGGCCCGTGATCCAGAGATAGCCATCCGGATCGATGCGGCCCAGATCGCCGGTGCGCAGATGGGTGTCAAAGTGATAGAGGCCTTTGTTTTTGTCGGCTTCCGTATAGGTGCCGCTGACCGTAACGCCGGGGCTGGCGATGCAGATTTCACCGATTTCGTCGGGCTCACAGATCATGGCCCCATCGCATGTGTCGATCACGATTTTCACATCCGTATAGGGAAAGGGAAACCCGATAGAGCCGATTTTCTTGGTCCCGTCGGGCGGGTTGATCGAGACGAGGCAGGTCGCCTCTGTCAGCCCGTAACCTTCGCAGATGGTGACGCCTGCGGCCTTTTCGAACCGTTTGTACAGTTCGACCGGCAAAGGGGCAGAGCCGGAAAACGCAAGTTTAAGCGACGAGATATCCGCATCGACCGGGCGCTGCATCAGGGCGGCCATGGCGGTGGGCACGGTGATCAGAAAAGTGACCTTGTGGCGTTCGACCAGTTTCCAGAAGTTATCAAAGACGCCCTCGCCCCGGTATCCGGCGGGCGTGGGAAAGACGATATGCGCACCAGAGGCAAGCGAGGCCCCAAGGGCGACGATGGTGGCGAACACATGGAACAGAGGCAGCGGGCAGATCTGCACATCTTCTTCGGTGAACAGCAGCGTGGCCCCAATCCAGCCGTTGTAGAGGATGCCCTTGTAGTAATGTTGGGCGACCTTGGGCATGCCCGTGGTGCCGCCGGTGTGGAAATAGGCGGCGACGCGGTCAGCAGTGGCGTCAGCAAAGGTCAGCGTCTTGGGTTGAGCGCCCACGGCCAGAGCAAAGTCGATCACATGGGCCTTGTGGGACGCGCGGTTTCTGGGGCGGATCAGCGGAACGATAAAGCGTTTGATCCCGGTGATGTAGCGCAGCAAATCGACCTCGAGCACGGTGTGCACGGTGGGGGCCAGAGCGACGGCTTTGGCGACCTTTTGCGCAACATCTGTCTTGGGAAAGGCCTTGAGGGTGACGACAACTTTGGCATCGGTTTCGCGCAGGATCGCACCGATCTGGTCGGGTTCCAACAGTGGGTTGATCGGGTTGACGATGCCCGCGATCTGCCCGCCGAGATAGGTCAGGATGGTTTCAGTGCAATTGGGCAGAACATAGGCGACAACATCGGTTTCGCCCACGCCCAGCGCGCGCAACAGGTTGGCGGTCTGGGCGGTCTGGTCCCGCAATTGCGCCCATGTCAGCGTCTCGGCGGGCGCGTCCGGGTCAGAGAACATCTGAAACGTGGTCGCAGGCCGGGTCGGAAAGCGAGAGGCCGTCTGGTCAAGCTGTGCCCAGGTTGTCAGCGGAACATCGCGGGCGTCCCATGGCATGGCCTGTTCCAGCGTGTCGCGGTCGGCGCGTGTCGCGTAACTCATGACCTGTCGTCCTTGCTAAAATCGATACTCGTTCTCAAGTTTCTGACAACACGCCGATTAAACCGTATCTTTTGCAACAAAAATCGACATTATCGCGCCAAAATGGCGTTATTCCGCCGCAAGGCCTTCGGTGAATTGCAGCCGGGCGAGGCGCGCGTAAAGGCCGTTTTCTGCCACCAGTTCGCCGTGGGTGCCAGAGGCGATCACACGTCCCGCCTCGAACACAAGGATGCGGTCGGCCTTTTTCACGGTGGCAAGGCGGTGGGCGACGATGACGGTGGTGCGATCCGCCGACAGTGCCTCGACCGCCTGTTGCACGGCGCGTTCGCTTTCGGCGTCCAGCGCGCTTGTGGCCTCGTCCAGCAGCAGGATCGGCGCATCGCGCAGGATGGCACGGGCGATGGCGATGCGTTGCTTTTGCCCGCCCGATAACATCACGCCCCGCTCGCCGACATAGGTGTCGTAACCCTCTGGCAAGGCGGACAAAAAGTCATGGGCGGCGGCAGCGGCGGCAGCGGCCTCTACTTGTGCATCGGTGGCGTCGGGGCGGCCAAAGCGGATGTTTTCGCGCGCGGTATCTGCGAAGATCACCGGGTCTTGCGGCACCAGCGAAATCGCCCGGCGAAAGTCAGAGCGCGTCATGTCGGCCACGTTCACGCCATCAATGGCGACAGAGCCGCTGTCGGGATCATAAAAGCGCAGTATCAGTTGCAGGATCGTGGATTTGCCAGCCCCCGAGGGGCCAACGATGGCCACCGTTTCGCCCGGTTTGATGTCAAAGCTGACGTGATCCAGCACGGCCGTGTCGGGGCGCGCGGGATAGTGAAAGGTGACGTCGTCAAAGGCAATCGCGCCGTGCTGCGGGCTTGGCAGGGGCAGCGGCGTGGCCGGATCGCTGACCGCATCCTCGGCGTTGAGCAGTTCGACAAGCCGTTCGGTGGCCCCTGCGGCGCGCTGCAACTCTCCCCAGATTTCGGACAGGGCGGCGGTAGAGCCTGCGACCATGACCGCGTAGATCACGAATTGCACCAGCTCACCCACACTCATCAGATCGGCCCGCACATCGCGCGCGCCGACCCAAAGCACGCCGACGATGCCGGAAAACACCAGCGCGATGATGATCATCGTCATAATGGCGCGGGTGACGATGCGTTTATGGGCCGAGACATAGGATTTCTCGGTCACATCGGAAAAGGCACCACGGGTGATTTTCTCGTTGGTAAAGGCCTGCACGGTCTGCACACTCAGCAAGGCCTCTGACGCAGAGCCAGAGGACGAGGCGATCCAATCCTGATTTTCGCGGCTGAGTTTGCGCAAGCGCCGCCCCAGCACGATGATCGGCACGATAACGGCAGGCACCAGCAGCAGCACAAGAAAGGTAAGCTTGGTCGAGGTCAGGAACAGCAGCACCAGCCCGCCCAGCAAGGTCAGAGAGTTACGCAGGGCGATGGAAATGGACGACCCGATGACGCTGAGGATCAGGGTGGTGTCGGTGGTGATCCGGCTGAGGACCTCTCCGGTCATGATCTTTTCGTAGAACGAAGGCGACATGCCGATCATGCGGTCAAACACGGCCTTGCGGATGTCGGCGACCACACGCTCTCCCAGACGGGTGACAAGGTAATACCGCAGACCTGACCCCAGCGCGAGCGCGCAGGCAAGGGCAAGAGCGGCAAGGAAATAGCTGTCCAACAAGGCAGAGGCCGAGGTTTCAAACCCGTCCACAACCCGGCGCACCGCCAATGGCAGGGCCAGCGACATGCAGGCGGTGATCACCAGCGCGCCAATCGCCGCCAGCATCAGCCGTTGATACGGGGCGGTAAAGCGCCACAGGCCAGCCAGCGCGCCAAAGTCCTTGGATTTTGCGCGCTCTTCCTGACCGCTTGGTAGATTTGCCATGTCGCCCCCTTAAGATCACCCGCAGAGATAGCCATCTGACGGCGGGGCCGCAAGCGTTTGGGACGGGCTTGAATGCCGCATCCGGGCATAAAAACCGCGCCTGTGATCCGTTGCCCGCAGCAAACCAGCCAAAGCTTGCGGGCAAGACTGTCATCTGTATATAGAACCCGGCCTGATCCCGATCTTGGCGGATCACGCCCCAACCCCGCTGAAAAGGCCCTGTTCCGCATGCTGATCGTTTCGCTGTCCTCTATCCCCACGCGGTTCGACAAGCTGGGTCCAACACTGGCCTGCCTGCTGAAACAGACGGCCAGGATCGACCGGATTATCCTTTATATCCCAGACAGCTATCGCCGCTTTC
>CALGTJ010000209.1 GCA_937901435.1 uncultured Rhodobacter sp.
CGCCGTGTCGCAGCATCTGAAAATTCTCTCTGATGCCGGGCTGTTACTGGTCGAAGCGCGCGGCACACGTCGCCTGTACCGGCTTGCACCGGATGGGCTGGCAGACCTGCGCGCCTATCTGGATGGGCTGTGGAACGACGCGCTGGCCGGTTTTGTTGCCCGCGCCCATGAGATCGCGCAACAGGACAGCGCAAGAAAGGAAAATGATGACTGATTCGATTGAAAAGAGCCTCACAGTGCCCCTGAACCCAGAGCGGGCCTTTCGATTATTTACCGAAGAAATCACTGATTGGTGGCCGATTGACACCTATTCTTTGTCCAATGATGACGAAAAAGTAGTTAAATCTGTTCATATTGCCCCTGAGGTCGGTGGTGAGATCACAGAAATCCGCCATGATGGCAGCACCGCCCTTTGGGGCCGCGTGACCGAATGGGAGCCGGGCAGACGCTTTGGCATGAGATGGCAAATCGGGCATCCCGACGGCGACGCAACTCACGTAAATGTGTGCTTTGATCTGGTGGCGGACGGCACTCGGGTGACACTGATCCATTCCGGATGGCAGGGTTTGGGCAAGGCCGCCATTGCCATGCGCAACGGCCATGAGGCAGGATGGGAGGGCATTTTTGCCAGACGTTTTGCGACGAGGTGCACCGACATCCATTGGCGCATTGCAGCCTTGGCCTGATGCCCTGACCCGTTTCACATGACGGGGCACAGGCATCGAATTTTTGACGTGTCCCATTTAATGCGTTGAAAGCCGCCGCAGGTGCGCCGTAAGCTCTGTCACAACCGGAGGACGCCATGGACGCGGCAAAACGCGGCTTGCACAGCGAAGCGCATTGGTTTTCATCCGATGCAGGTTGTTTGGCGGATTTCACCGCAACGCTGCCCGCCACGACGGATCCCAAAGACTGGCCGTGCGCCGCCGCCATAGAGCGAAATGTGCTGCTCTATGATGGGGCGTCATTGCGCAACATGGACGCGACCCGCCAGCGCGCGGTGATGTCCGAATGGGCGCGCGCTTTTCTGAGCGGGCCGGGGATCGTTGTAATCAAGCGCGCCTTTCCGGATCTGGCGGTGATTGACCGCGCCACAGACCTGTTCAGCGCAATGATTGAGCAGGAAAAGGCGATTGGGGCGGGGGGCGGTGACCATTTTGCCAAACCGGGCGCGAATGACAGGATCTGGAACGCATTGCAAAAGCATTGCGAGGCAGACCCCGAGGGGTTTGCGCTTTATTATGGGAATATCTGTCTGGCGCTGGTTTCGACGGCGTGGCTGGGGCCGAATTATCAGGTCACAGCGCAGGTCAATCGGGTCAATCCGGGCGGGGCGGCACAAAATCCGCATCGCGACTATCATCTTGGGTTCATGAGCCGCGAGGATGCCGCGCGCTATCCGGTCCATTCACACCGGTTGTCTTCTGCACTGACCTTGCAAGGCGCCGTTGCGCATTGCGATATGCCGCTGGAGAGCGGGCCGACGTTATACCTGCCCTATTCACAGCGGTACGAGGCCGGGTATATCGCCTTTGGCCAACCGGATTTTCAGGCTTATTTCGCTGAACATCACGTGCAACTGCCGCTGGAAAAGGGCGATGCGGCGTTCTTTAATCCGGCTGTGATGCATGGGGCCGGGCATAATGTGACCTCTGATGTCTATCGAATGGCGAACCTGTTGCAGGTGTCGTCGACGTTTGGTCGCCCGATCGAAACGGTGAATCGCGCCGCCATGGCGCACGCGCTCTTCGCCCCCTTGCGGGACCTCATCGCGGCGGGCCGGGTGCGCGAGGATGAGGTTGCGGCCGTGATCGCCACTTGCGCAGAGGCCTATGCCTATCCCACCAATCTGGACCGGGACCCACCTATTGGCGGGCTTGCGCCCCTGAGCCAGGCCACGATCATGCGTCAGGCGCTGAGCGAGGGCCGCACTGCGGATGAGTTTGCGCAGGCGATGCATCTTTGGGAGGAGCGTAGAAAAAGCTAAGCGCCTCTGATAGGCTGGCCACATCATTAAAGGGATGAGGATTAACCGATGACCAAATTTTTGCGAATTTTCCTTTTGCTTGGTGCCATGACACCATTGGCATCGCCAGCAACCGCACAGGATGAATACTTGCCCCCGCAAGAGCGGTCTTGCGTTTCGGGATTTGCCCTCTGCACCTCTGCACCCTGTATCCCGGACCCGCGCGATCCCACAAACACGGCAATTTGCACCTGCGAGGTCACCTCTGGGCCCAATTACGCCGCCCAAACTGCCTGCGAAGACCGCACGCCAACCTCGATTTCCCGCGATGGCAAGACAGTCACATTGACCGTTTCGACCTATTCCTTTGTGCAGGCGGCGACAAAGCCGGTGATGACCTGTGCCGAAGGGGCATTGTGGACCGACTGTCTGGATGCACCCTGCACGGTCGATCCAAAGGATCCCCTGCGCGCCATATGTGCCTGTGACATCGTGTCGTCGGGCGCGTTTGTGACCTACGGGGGCAGTTGCAACACCAACACCTGCGCGACGGCCGTCTGGTCTGCCGCAACGGTCAAGGCGTTTCAGGAAGGCAGTGCCAATCTGCGCGCCTTCATGCAATTGGCGCAAGTGCCAGCCCAGTATTGCCCGGGACAGGCCATACCCCCGCTTGGGGAATAACCACGCGTCACACAGACCTGCCCAAGCGCGCGCCAACTTGCCTATTGGCGCGCCTCATGCCAGCTTGGCCGCAGCGACCTAGCGCCAAGAGGACCCTGTGGATACTGCACACCCGCCTGAGACCACCCAGACATCGCCCGCGCAACTGCCGCAGGTCCAAAAACCGCACCATCCCTTATCCCGCAATCCGGGAATGACGCTGGATCTGGATTGGGTGATGTCTGCGCAGGCCAATACCTCTGCGATAGAGCGGCGCGTGGCGACCCTGCCGGGGCGACGCTCGGTAAAGAAGGATTATCAGGCGGCTTGGTTGCTTAAGGCGATCACTTGTATTGACCTGACCACGCTGGCCGGGGATGACACGGCGGGGCGGGTGCGGCGTCTCTGTGCGAAGGGAATTCAGCCGGTGCGCGCCGATCTGCTGGCAGCGTTGGGTATGCGGGATCTGCATGTAGGCGCGATCTGTGTGTATCACGATATGGTTGAAACGGCGGTTCAGGCCCTGCAGGGCTCTGGCGTGCCTGTGGCCGCCGTGTCGACGGGGTTTCCCGCTGGTCTGTCGCCGCTGCATCTGCGCATCGAGGAAATCCGCGAAAGCGTTAAAGCCGGGGCGAAAGAGATCGACATCGTCATCTCGCGCCGTCACGTGCTGACCGGGAACTGGCAGGCGCTTTATGACGAAATGCGCGCCTTTCGCGAGGCGAGTGGCGAGGCTCACGTAAAGGCGATTTTAGCGACCGGAGAGTTGGGCAGCCTGCGCAACGTGGCGCGTGCCTCGCTGGTTTGCATGATGGGGGGCGCGGATTTCATCAAGACCTCGACCGGCAAGGAAAGCGTCAATGCCACCCTGCCCGTGTCGCTGGTGATGATCCGTGCGCTGCGCGACTATTACGATCGCACGGGCTATCGCATCGGCTATAAACCGGCGGGCGGCATCAGCAAGGCCAAGGACGCGCTGGTGTATCTGAGCCTGATCAAGGACGAGCTGGGCACTCGCTGGCTGCAACCGGATCTGTTCCGCTTTGGTGCCTCGTCCCTGCTGGGCGACATCGAGCGCCAGTTGGAACATCATGTGACCGGGCGCTATTCGGCCAGTTATCGGCACCCGGTGGGCTGATCCGCTGGCCTTGCCCCCGCTGAACCCGTTGAATTTGAGTATTTTTGCCAAGATGAAGACCCATGACAGTATCAGAGATCTTTGAGACAATGGACTATGGCCCTGCCCCTGAATCTGCGGCCGAAGCGCTGGCGTGGCTGGTGGATGGGGGCGACCGCTATGGGCATTTTATTGACGGGGTGATGACCGCGCCCGGCGATGGTTTCACCTCCAGGAACCCGGCAACGGGCGAGGTGCTGGCGACGTTGAGCCAAGCCACGCAAGGCGACGTGGATGCGGCGGTGGCGGCAGCGCGCAAGGCGCAGCCAAAGTGGGCCAAACTGCCCGGTGCGGCGCGCGCGCGATATCTCTATGCGCTGGCGCGGCTGGTGCAGAAACACGCGCGGCTGCTGGCCGTGCTTGAAACGTTGGACAATGGCAAACCGATCCGCGAAAGCCGCGACATCGATGTGCCTCTGGTGGCGCGGCATTTCTATTACCACGCGGGTATGGCGCAATTGCAGGACAGCGAACTGTCCGACCACGCGGCGCTGGGGGTGTGCGGTCAGATCATTCCGTGGAACTTCCCGCTGCTGATGCTGGCGTGGAAGGTCGCGCCTGCGATTGCCATGGGCAACACCGTGGTGCTGAAGCCTGCGGAATATACCTCGCTGACCGCGCTTTTGTTCGCGGATCTGTGCCGCGAGGCGGGTCTGCCCAAGGGCGTTGTGAACATTGTCACGGGCGACGGGGCGGTGGGTGAGATGATCGTTGATCACCCGGATATTGACAAGATCGCCTTTACCGGCTCGACGGCGGTCGGGCGCAAGATCCGCGTGGCCACGGCGGGCACAGGCAAGGCCCTGACCTTGGAACTTGGCGGCAAATCTCCCTACATCGTCTTCGACGACGCGGATATCGACAGCGCGATGGAGGGGCTGGTCGATGCGATCTGGTTCAACCAAGGGCAGGTCTGTTGCGCCGGGTCGCGTCTGCTGGTGCAAGAGGGCATTGCCGAGGCGTTTTACACCAAGCTCAAGCGCCGCATGGATGGGCTGCGCATTGGCGATCCCTTGGACAAATGTATCGACGTGGGCGCCATCGTCGACCCCATCCAACTGGCTGAAATCACGCGACTTGTAGACAGTTCGGGGGGCGAGCTCTATCAGGCAGGCACATTGCCAGAGGGTTGTTTCTATCGCCCGACGCTGATCACGGATCTGTCCACCGCTGACCCTTTGATGCAAGAGGAAATCTTTGGCCCCGTGCTGGTCGCCAGCACCTTCCGCACGCCCGCAGAAGCGGTGCAACTGGCCAACAACACGCGCTATGGTCTGGCCGCGTCGGTCTGGTCAGAGAACATCAACCTTGCGCTGGATATCGCGCCAAAACTGGCGGCAGGTGTGGTCTGGGTGAATGCGACGAACCTGTTTGACGCCGCTGCGGGCTTTGGCGGTGTACGCGAAAGCGGCTTTGGGCGCGAGGGCGGATGGGAGGGGCTGCTCGCCTATACCAAGCCCAGAGGCAAGACGACCAAGCTGGCACAGATCACCGCGATTGAGGCCCCGGCAGAGGCCAGCACCGACGGACTGGACCGCACGGCCAAGCTGTTCATCGGCGGCAAACAAGCGCGCCCCGATAGCGGCTATTCCCGCGCGGTCTGGTCGAAAAAGGGCAAGCTGTTGGGGCATATGCCGTTGGCCAACCGCAAGGACATTCGCAACGCGGTCGAGGCGGCGCGAGGCGCGGGCGCTTGGTCAAAGACCACCGGGCATTTGCGCGCGCAGATCCTCTATTACATCGGCGAGAACCTGTCGGCGCGCGCCGAGGAATTCGCCCAACGCCTGCGTGACATGACCGGGGCCACGGCCAACGCGGCGAAAACCGAGGTCGAGGCGTCCATCTCTCGCCTCTTTACCTACGCCGCATGGGCCGACAAATACGACGGCGCGGCCAAGGGTGTGCCGCTGCGCGGGATCGCCTTGGCAATGAACGAACCACTTGGCGTGATCGGCGCCTTCTGCGCGGATGAGGCCCCGCTACTAGGCCTGATCTCTGCCATGGCCCCGGCAATTGCCATGGGCAACCGTTGTGTGCTGGTGGCCTCTGAACCCTACCCGCTCGCTGCCACGGATTTCTATCAGGTGCTGCAAACCTCGGATGTGCCGGGCGGTGTGGTCAATATCCTGACCGGCAGTCACACCGAACTTGCGCCAACTTTGGCAGGGCACATGGACGTCGATGCGGTCTGGAGCTTTTCCTCATCTGACCTAAGCAAGGTGGTCGAGCGCGAAGCCGCCAGCAACCTGAAACGCACGTGGGTGAACGATGGGCATGCCCGCGACTGGGCCAGTTCCGAGGGGCGCGATTTCCTTGCCGCCAGCACAGAGATCAAGACGATCTGGGTGCCCTACGGCGAAGGCTAGCACAAAGGTTAACGCCCGCATCAACAGGATCAACGGCTTGCTGCAAAGCAGCTTAACGTTCTGCCCTGCGGAATGTTTCGCACGCGAAACAAAGGGTTGCGCGATACTGGCCCATCCCAGCGACGTCAGAACGACGCGGTCCGCTGCCACCGCAGAACGCCGCGCCCTGTCTGGCCGGGGAACATCAGGGGCAGCGTCTCTGCCGTGGGGATCGACAGAATGTCATCCTCTATCAAAAACGTCCGGGCCTGTTCGCCGCCGACCCATCCGGGATGCCACGACACCTCGACATCGGTGATGAACTGATCTTCGCCCTCGATCCGAAACGGACCGGAACAGGCCATCATGCTTTGGTACAAAGCGGCGTCGCCGTCTGACGCAGAACGGTCCTTGGAAGTGATCACAGTCATCATCCGCTGATCCGGGGTGATAAAGATATAGCCCTCTGGATCGGCCCCATACATATCCTGCGGCGCGCCTCCGTCACTGGTCACGAATTGCAGCGATAGCAATCTCCAAACGCCGAACACTGTCTCGACACCCATCGGTCATGCTTTCGATGGTTTGAGGCTTGCACTCGGCATTCTGTGGGCCTGCCGGTCACCTGTATCAGAAACGACGAGGAAAATATTCAGCTCATCTGTGGTCATACAAAGATCATATAGACTGGCGGACGTGATCTTATCCCGCGTCTCGGCACCCTGCTTTTACTCTCGCAACCACGCCAGCATTTGTCGCGCGGCGTGGCTGGGCGAGGCCTCGCCCGCAGCCACAGCCTTGCCCAACTCGGCCATCTGTGCGCGCGCTGTCTCTTCGCGCAGGCGGGCCAGCAGACCCTGCCGCACCTCTTCCTCGAACCAATGGCGCGCTTGGGCGGCGCGGTTCGCCTGCCAGTGCCCATTCATGCGACGCCAGTCCGCCAACGTTGTCATCTCGTCCCACGCCGCCGCCAGACCGTCCTCGACAAGGGCCGACACCATGATGGCCTTGGGATAGCCCTGCGGATCCTGCGGGCGTTTGCGCAACAGCCGCAAGGCCCCGGCGTAATCGGCGCAGGTGCGCGTGGCGGCGGATTTCAACTCTCCATCCGCTTTGTTGACCACGATCAGATCGGCGATTTCCATGATCCCACGCTTGACGCCCTGCAACTCGTCACCCCCCGCCGGGGCCATCAGCAGCACAAAAAGGTCAGACATCTCGGCCACGACCGTTTCCGACTGGCCCACGCCGACCGTTTCGATCATCACCACGCCAAACCCCGCCGCCTCGCAGACCGCCACGGCTTCGCGCGTGCGGCGCGCGACACCGCCAAGCTGGGTCTGGCTGGGCGCGGGGCGAATAAACGCAAATGGGTCGCGCGACAGCCGGTCCATCCGGGTCTTGTCGCCCAAGATGGACCCGCCCGAACGCGTCGAACTGGGGTCCACCGCCAACACAGCCACGCGCAGCCCCTGCCCGGTCAGCATCATCCCAAAGCTTTCAATAAAGGTCGACTTGCCCACGCCCGGCGTGCCCGACAACCCGATGCGCAAGGCCTCGCGCCCGCCGCCCTCGTCCGCCCCCTTCAACGCCTCCAGCAAGGCCCCCGCCAGTTCGCGGTGATCTTCGCGCGCGCTTTCGACAAGAGTGATTGCCCGCGCCAGAGCCCGCCGTTCTCCGGCGACAATCCGCCGGGACAGATCAGAAATATCAGGTTTTTCCATATCCGGGCCTCCTTTTACGCGGGTGTCATGTATAGGGCGTCATAGATCGGGCGCAAACGCCCCATTGTCTTGCCCGCAACCCTTCGCCATTGTCCAGTGCCGACGTCCCATTATTGAGTATGCCCCATATGAAACGCTTTTTGGTCGCCAGTCTTGCCGCGTTTGCCCTCGGTCTTGCGCCCAGTTTCGTCCCCGGCTCTGCACATGCCGACACCGCTGTCTTTGACCTCAAGGTGCGCGGTCTGATCCTTGGCGAGGTTACCTTGGCCGATACGGTCGGTGGCGGGCGCTACGCCGTGTCGGGCCTGATCAAAAGCACGGGCCTTGCGGCGATGATCCGCAACTTCAGCTATACGGGCAAGACACAGGGTGCGCTGATGCGCGGTGTCCCGGCCCCTATCCGCTATGAGGAGGTGGCCGACACCGGGCGGCGCAGGTCCGAGGCGGTTATCGACTATACCGACGGCGTGCCCAAACTGCTGCGCTATACCTCCCCCAAAGACGCAGGCCCGGACTCGCCCGATCCCATGACCCAAGGCGGCACGGTTGATCCGCTGAGCGCGATCTGGGCCTTGCTGCGTGATGTGCCCCCCGCGCGGGCGTGCGATCTGGATCTTGCCATATTCGACGGGAAAAGACGCAGCAGCATCAAACTGCGCGCCACAAGCGCCAGCGACGGCCTGCCGCGATGTGCCGGGGTTTATAAACGCCTGCAAGGGTTTACCGCCCGCGAGACCTCGCGGCATACGCAATTCGATTTCATCGTGACCTATAGCGCAAAGGGCCAAATGTTGCGCGCCGGCAGCATGGCCTTTGACTCCTTCTATGGCACTGCCGAGATTATTCGCCGATAAGGGCCCATGACCACTGCCCTGCCGATCGACCATGTCCTTGCCGACGTCCTGACCGCCCTGCGCACCTCGGGCCGCGCCGTCCTGCAAGCGCCGCCGGGCGCGGGCAAAACCACCCGCGTGCCGCTCTATCTGCTAGAGGCGGATCTGACGCCCCTGAAAATCGTGATGCTGGAACCGCGCCGACTGGCCGCGCGGGCCGCAGCCGAACGCATGGCCGCCACCTTGGGCGAAGAGGTCGGCGGGCGCGTTGGCTATCGGATGCGCGGGGCGACAAAGGTCAGCAAGGCCACGCGCATAGAGGTGGTGACCGAGGGCATCCTGACCCGCATGATTCAAAGCGATCCGGAACTGTCGGACGTGGGGCTGCTGATCTTTGACGAATTTCACGAACGCTCTTTGAACGCCGATCTGGGATTGGCGCTGGCATGGGAGGCGCGCGGGGCGCTGCGCGAGGATCTGGCAGTCCTTGTCATGTCCGCCACGCTGGACGCCGCCCCTGTTGCCGCCCTCTTGGATGATGCGCCTTTGATCACCTCAGAGGGGCAGAGTTTCGAGGTCGAAACCTTTTGGCTGGATCGCCCCGTGCCCAAGACCCAGCGGTTTGAACAGGCTATGACGGGGCTGATTGAGAAAGCCTTGTCAGAGTCTCAGGGCAGCCTGCTGGCCTTCCTGCCCGGCGAGGGTGAAATCCGGCGGGTTGCCAGTCATCTCAATGGCTTGCCCTCAGATATCTCGGTGCATCCCCTGTATGGTGCCCTGCCCTTTGCCGCCCAGCGCGCCGCGATTGCGACGGTCGCGACGGGGCGCAAGGTGGTGCTGGCGACCTCGATTGCCGAGACGGCCCTGACCATCGAGGACGTGCGCATCGTGGTGGATGGCGGCCAGGCCCGGCGCGCACGGTTCGACCCCGCACGCGGCATGTCGAAACTGGTGACAGAGCGTGTCACCCGCGCCGAGGCGATCCAGCGGCGCGGACGTGCGGGACGGGTTGCGCCGGGTCTGTGTTACCGTCTCTGGACCAAGGGCGAAGAGGGCGGACTGCATCCCTTTCCCCCGCCAGAGATCACGGCGGCGGATCTGTCGGGGCTGGTGCTGGAGCTTGCGCTCTGGGGCGCAACCGATCCCGGTAATCTGGCCTTTTTGACGCCGCCCCCGCCCGGTGCATGGGGCGAGGCGCAGGGGCTGCTGCGCCAGCTTGGGGCGCTGGATTCGCGCGCGCGGATCACCGACCACGGTCGCCACATTGCCCGCTTGCCCCTGCATCCGCGAGTTGCGCATATGTTGACGATTGCGGGCCCAAAGGTCGCGCCCCTTGCAGCCTTGCTCAGCGAGCGCGATCCTTTGCGCGGTGTCGGCTGTGATCTGACGCTAAGGCTTGACGCCCTGAAGACGCCCGAGCGTCATGCAGCAGCCCGCGCGGCTTTGGAACGGATCAAGACCGAAGCCAGGCGACTTGCGGATCTTCGAGGAAAATCCGGGGTTGCGCGTGATGTGACCTACAGTCCTGCCGAGGCGACGGCGCTGGCCTATCCCGACCGTATCGGGCTGCGGCGAAAAGGGGACGAACCACGGTGGATTCTATCGGGTGGAACCGGGGCGGAAATGGACGCCGATGATACCTTGGCGGGCGCGCGGCTGATTGTGGCCAGCGATCTGGACGGCGATGGGCGCGAGGCCCGGATAAGACAGGCGATTGCGCTGAGCGAGGCAGAGTTGCGGCGGGTCTATTCAGATCAGATCGGCTGGCATGATCTGTGCGAATGGTCCAGGCGCGAACGGCGCGTTCTGTCGCGGCGGCAGGAACGGTTCGGGGCTTTGGTTCTTGACGATCGCCGCCGGGACGATGCGCCCGCAGAGGACGTGGCGCGCGCAATGCTGGACGGGGTGCGGGACTTGGGCCTTCCATGGACCGGGGCCGCGCGGCGGTTACAGTCACGGGTGGAATTGCTGCGCGCGCAGGGATCTGAGTTGCCTGATTTCAGCGATGACGGGTTGATGGTAACCATTGAGGCGTGGCTTTTGCCCTTTTTGAGCGGGGTCAGAACGGCGGAAGGGTTGAAGGGGGTGGACCTCATCGCGCCATTGCGGGCCCTTCTCGGCTGGGAGGGGACTGACCTGCTGGACCGCCTTGCGCCGGGATATTTCGAAACGCCGCTGGGGCGCAGGGTGGCGATTGACTATGCCTTGGGCGTGCCGGAAATCTCTGTGCGGTTACAAGAGATGTTCGGGGTCACGCAGCATCCGGTGGTTGGGCCTGCGCGATTGCCGTTGAAGGTGACACTGTTGTCGCCGGGTCAGAAACCGGTTCAGACGACAACGGATCTGCCGGGATTTTGGGCCAGTTCTTACGTAGATGTGCGCAAGGATATGCGCGGGCGCTATCCACGCCATCCCTGGCCCGAGGATCCCACGCAGGCGGACCCGACATTGCGGGCCAAGCCGCGCGGAACGTGAGGGCGGGTGTTCAGCTGCCCCACGGTCCGTGATAACCAGAGCCGTCGCGATCTGTGCGCTCGAACCCATGGGCGCCGAAAAAGTCGCGCTGCGCCTGAATAAGGGTGGCCGTGCCACGGGCGCGGCGCATGGTGTCGTAATAGGTCAGAGCCGAGGCAAGAGCGGGAATGGGCTGGCCTGTGAGGGCGGATTGCGAGACGACCTTGCGCAGGGTGGGCACGGTGTCTGCCAGCACTTTGGCAAAGTAGGGTGCGAGGATCAGGCTGTTGCCGGGCAGATCGCCGCGAAACGCGGTGGCGATGTCATCGAGCAGGGCCGAGCGGATGATGCAGCCCGCGCGCCAGATTTCGGCGGTGCGCGCCAGATCCAGCGCCCAGTCGAATTCCTCGGAGGCGGCGGCGAGCAGGGAAAACCCTTGCGCATAGGCAATCACGCGGGCGGCCAGCAGCGCGCCTTCGAGGTCGGCGTCGGTGACAGCGGGCGCATCCGAGACGGTCCCCGCAGTCAGGGTCGCCTCGCCCAGAATACGCAGGTCTTTGGCCGCCGACCAAGAGCGCGCGCCAACGGCAGCCTCGATGGTGGAGGCCGATTGGCCGAGTTTCAGCGCCTCGATCAGGGTCCAGCGTCCAGTGCCCTTCTGCCCCGCCTTGTCCATGATGATGTCGACCATCGCCTTGCCGGTCTCGGGATCGGTGGCGGCGAGGACCTTGTGGGTGATTTCCGCCAGATAGGATTGCAGCGGGCCATTGTCCCACGCGCCGAAAAGCTTGGATATCTCGGTCGGCGAGCGCCCTTCGCCCTCACGCAATATCCCGTAAACCTCTGCGATCATTTGCATATCCGCGTATTCGATGCCGTTGTGGACGGTCTTGACGAAGTGTCCCGCACCGTCCGCGCCAAGGTGATCTGCGCAGGGCGCGCCGTCATATTTGGCGGCGATGGCCTCGATAATGTCAGAGATCTCGGCATAGGCCTCGCGCGTGCCGCCAACCATGATCGAGGGACCGTTGCGCGCGCCTTCTTCACCGCCCGAAACGCCCATGCCGATAAAGCGATAGCCCTCGTCCCGCAAAGCAGCCTCGCGGCGGCGGGTGTCATTGAAATCGGCGTTGCCCGCGTCAATCAGGATATCGCCCTTGTCGAGGTAGGGTTTCAGCGCGTCGATGGTTTGATCGACGGGGGACCCGGCCTGCACCATGATGATGATCGCGCGCGGTGGCGTCAGGGCGTCGATGAGCGCCTCGGGGGACTTGGC
>CALGTJ010000210.1 GCA_937901435.1 uncultured Rhodobacter sp.
CAGTCAAACACAGTCAAGCCACAACCCGATGGGTGATCAGCACACGCTTACCGACTTTGAGTCAAGACAGAACTTCTCAGGTGCCATTCCGGTGACAGCAGAACCGCCGGAATGCGCAACCCCCTCAGCACAGCGACGCGAACCGCTCTAAAATCGTGTCAAGCACATCGTCGGGCGCGCGTTGCCACCAATCGCGGGCCGAAAAAACCTCGACTTCGCACAAACCGCCATACCCCGCGCCCTCGACCGACGCGCGAATAGATTTGAGGTCCGCGACCCCGTCGCCCATCATGCCCCGGTCCAGCAGCATGTCTGACGTGTTTTCCAGCCAATCGCACAGGTGATAGCCAAAGATCCGCCCCCGCGCGCTGGCCAACGTTTCGGCCAGCGTCGTGTCCCACCACACGTGATAGACATCGACGGCGATCCCGATATTCTCAGAGCCGACCCAATCACAGACGTTCAACGCATCACGCACCGTCATAAGGCAGGTACGGTTGCCGCCGAACATCGGGTTGAGCGGTTCCAATGCCAGTTTGACGGCGCGTTGTGCGGCATAGGGTGCGATCCCGTGCAGCCGCTCTGCCAGCCGTTTCTGACTGTCCAGCACGCCCTTTGTGTCAGGATCGGTGCCACCCGTGACGATGGTCAGCACCCCGGCCCCAAGCTCTGCGGCCATGTCGATGCTGGCCTTGATCTCATCGTCCGACCCGGCTTCGGCCCCCGTCAGATAGGGGGTACGGCATAGCCCTGCAACCTGCAATCCAGCCGCGCGGGCACGTTCGCCAATGTCAAAGGCCCGCGCGCCGATCTCGCGTCGCCAGAACACGACACCCCCCATACCCCGCGCGGCACAGGCGTCGATGATCTGCTCTGGCGACCAGCCTGCCCCATGTCCGTCCAGGTTATGGCCCAACGTGGCGGTGTTCAGCGCCAGCGCAGACTGAACCTTGGAAAAATCACGCATCACGTCACGCCGTAGACCGCCAGCATCCGCGTCATCCGCGCGACCGCAAGGTCGGGGTCCCGCAGCAGCCCGCAGCCATCGGCAAGGCGAAAGATTTCAGTGAAATAGGGCAAGGGCCGGGCCGATTGCGCGCCGTTGAGCATGATGAAATGGTCCTGAAACCCGTTCAGATAGGCCAGAAACACCACGCCCGTCTTGTAATACTGCGTGGGCGCGCGAAAAATCAGGCGGGCGAGCGGCACAGTCGGATCCAGCGTGGCGCGAAAGCCTGCCGTGTCGCCCTGTCCCAGCACGCTGACCGCATGAGCGGCGGCGGGGGCGATCGGATCAAAGATGCCCAGCAAGGCATGGGAATGGCCCTGCGCGTCGCCCTCCATCAGTTCGGGATAATTGAAATCATCACCCGTATACATCCGCACGCCTGCAGGCAGGCGGCGGCGCAATTGGACCTCTTTTTCCTTGTCCAGCAACGAGATCTTGATGCCATCCACCTTGGCAACATTAGCCTCGATGATCTGAACGACCGTTTCGAGGCAATCCTCAAAGGTCTCGCCCCCCCAATACCCCGCCAGATCGGGGTCAAACATATCCCCCAGCCAGTGCAGGATGACCGGGTGATCGCATTCCGCCAGCACCTCGCCGTAGATCCTGATGTAATCGCCGGGCGTTTGCGCGACCTTGGCCAAGGCGCGCGAGGCCATCAGGATCACCCGCGCATCAAGGCGTTGGATCGCGCTCAATTGCTCCATGTAGGCGCTTTTGATATCGTCCAGGCTGGTCGCATCGCCCGGATCAAGGTGATCCGTGCCACAGCCATTGGCCACCAGCGCATCCGGCAATTCGGCGCGGGTGCGGCGGATCAATTCCAGCGCGCCCGGCCAATCCAGCCCCATCCCGCGCTGCGCCGTATCCATCGCCTCGGCAATGCCAAGGCCAAGCCCGTGCAGATGATGGCGGAATTCCATCGTCTTGGCCCAGTCCACGCTTGCCGCGCCAATGGGGTCGCGCGCCGCAAAGGGATCGGCAACCACATGGGTGGCAGAATAGCAGATGCGGGCGGGATTTTTGGGCAGGCGCGTCTGCGGCACGGGCGTGCCAGTCATCGTGTACGCGCTGAAACGGCCATTGGCGTCGGGAAGGGAAATCTTCATCGCAACTCTCCTCAGAAACGGGAAACAAGAAGGCCGGCATCCGCCGCAATGACCTGTCCGGTGGTATAGGGCAGCTTGCCCGAGGCGAGTGCCGCGATGATCCCACCCATATCCTCGGGCGTACCGACGCGGGGCAGCAGGGTCAGACCCTCTTTGGCGCGCTGTTCATACTGGGCAATGACGGGCGCGGTCATGTCGGTGGCGATCAGGCCCGGTTGCACATCGTAGACAGAGATATTCTCTCGCCCCAGCCGCACCGCCCAGGCCTTTGACACCATCGCAGCGGCAGCTTTGGACACGCAGTATTCCGCGCGCGGTTCGGCCACGGCAAGCGCGTTGGACGAGGTCACATTGACGATGGCATGGAACAGATCAGGGTCGCGCGGGCGCGCCAGCAGGCGGCGCGCAAAGGTCTGGATCAGAAAGAACATCGCCTTTGTGTTGATGGCCTGACAGCGATCATAGCTGGCCTCGCTGACGTTCAAAGGATCGCCCCGCTCCAACACGCTCACGCCCGCGTTGTTCACCAGCGTGGTCAGGGGGCCAAGGTGTGCCTCGATCTCTGCCAGCGCCTGTTCATGGGCCGACAGATCCGACACATCAAAGGGTGCGGCACAGGCGGGCACGCCCTCGGCGCGCACCGTCTCGACAGCGGTCGCCAGCTCGGCGTCCAACACCGGGCCATTCAGCGCAATCGCAAAGCCCTCTCGCGCCAAGGCCACGGCCGCGCCAAGGCCGATCCCACGGCTGGACCCGGTGACAAGGGCAACAGGTCGGCTCATGCGCTGGCTCCTTTGGATAGCAGTTCGCGCGCGATAATCATGCGCTGGATCTGGTTCGTGCCCTCGTAAATCTGCGTGATCTTGGCGTCGCGGTAAAGCCGTTCCACCTCGAATCCGCGAATATAGCCCGATCCGCCAAAGACCTGCACCGCATCCGCAGAGCGCGCCACGGCCATATCCCCGGCAAAGCATTTCGCCATCGAGCAGGCCTTTGTCGCATCCGCGCCGCTGTCGATCTTATGGGCTGCGCTGTGCACCAGAAGGCGCGCGGCCTCGACGTCTTTGGCGATATCGGCCAGCAGCCATTGCACGCCCTGAAATTCCGAGATCTGCTTTTTGAATTGCTTGCGCTGGCGGGCATAATCCACTGCCGCCTCCAGCCCCGCCTGCCCGATGCCAACGGCCAAGGCCCCGATGCCGACGCGGCCCTTGTCCAGCACACTCATCATCATGTGAAATCCGCGCCCCTCGACCCCCAACAGCGCCTCTGGCGGCAGTGTCACGTCATCAAAGGTCAGCGCGCCGACCTGACTGGCGCGCTGGCCCATCTTGTGCTCTTTAGGTCCGCGCGAGACCCCCTTGGCGTGCAGATCGACGATAAAGATCGACATGCCCCGATGCCCTGCCGCGCGATCCGTGCGCGCAAGGACAAAGCCCACATCGGCCACGGGCGCGTTGTGAATCCAGATCTTGCCGCCGTTCAGACGCCACCCCTCTCCGTCCCGGACCGCCTCGGTGCGGATGCCCGATACATCCGTGCCCGCCTCTGGTTCGGTGATGCAATAGGCAACCCGCGTTTTTGCCGCGAGAACACCGGGCAGCCACCGGGCGCGCTGTTCCACAGTGCCATGCTGCACCAGCAGGGTCGAAATCAGCTCTACCAACCCGCATTGATCCGCAACAGAGGCATAGCCACGCGACAGTTCTTCCATCACGATTGCATAGGTCACCGTGTCAAATCCGGGACCGCCCATGTCCTCTGGCACGCAGATCCCGAACAGGCCCAACTCTGCCATCTGGGTGTAAATCTCGGCCGGAAACCGTTCTTCTCGGTCCAGCGCCTCGGCCACAGGGCGAATGACATCATCCGCAAACTGGCGCGCCATATCCCGAACCTGAACATGCATCTCAGTCATAAACATTGGGATCTCCGGTGGTTTGGCCGATTGCCATAGTAACTGTGTGGTTACTTTTAGGAGGGTTTCCGCCCCCGGTCAAGGCACCCTGCAGCTTTCCCTTGAACACAAGTCCGTCTTGGGTCTTAATAACCAGGTAGTTACATCGGGAGTCGGGATATGAGACCAGAGACAAAAGTCAAATTCGGGCGCACAGGCCTAAAGGTTACGCCCTTCGGTTTTGGCACCGCCCCCATCGGCAACATCTTTCGCGAGATCGACGAACAGACGTCAGAGGCGATGATCCAAGAGGCATGGGCGCAGGGCGTTCGCTATTTCGACACTGCGCCGATGTATGGTCACGGGCTGGCCGAGTTGCGCACAGGCCATGCGCTGCGCTGGAAAAACCGCGACGATTTCGTTCTGTCCTCCAAGGTGGGGCGCATCCTGAAACCCGCGCGCAAGGCCGACATCGACTATGCCCCATGGACCAACGCGGGCCGCTTTACCATGCAGTTCGACTATTCCTACGACGGCGTCATGCGGTCCTTTGAGGACAGTTTGCAACGGCTCAATCTGGAACATATGGACATCTGTTTCATCCACGACATCGACGTGTTCACCCGCGGGGCCGAGCAGCCCGAGGTGTTTGAGCAGGCGATGGATGGCGCGTGGAAGGCCTTGTCAAAGCTCAAAGACGAAGGCGTCGTCAAGGCCATCGGCGTGGGTGTCAACGAATGGGAGGTCTGCCACGCCGCGCTGGAGCGGCGCGATTTTGACTGCTTCCTGCTGGCGGGGCGCTATACCTTGCTGGAACAGGACTCGCTGAATAAATTCCTGCCCCTGTGCGAAGAGCGCGGCGCGACGGTGGTCGTGGGCGGCGGGTTCAACTCTGGCATCCTTGCGACAGGCGCCACGGACGGCGCCAAGTATAATTACGCCCCGGCCCCCGCCGAAATCATCGACCGGGTCAAACGGATAGAGGCTTTCTGCGCAGACTACAACGTCCCCCTGCCCGCCGCCGCCCTGCAATTTGTCGTCGCGCACCCCGCCGTTGCGACCTTTATGGCGGGCACGCGCACGGTCGATCAATTGCAGCAAAACCTTGCGTGGTTCAGCCATGACATCCCGGCGGACTTCTGGGCCGATCTCAAGACAAAAGGCCTGCTGCGCCAAGACGCGCCAACACCGGAATGACAGAGCATTTAGGCGAAACCCTTGGGCCGGGTCGCTATAGTTTGACCCGCTTGCAGGTCGGGGACCGGATTCAGACCGGGGACTGCCATGTCACAC